>JAGHVP010000258.1 GCA_018064305.1 Candidatus Equibacterium intestinale
GCTTGATCTGTGCGATGGCATCGATAGATGAACCTCCGGTTGCAAGCATGGGGTCGAGCACGAATACATCGCGCTTGTCGATATCGAGGGGAAGCTTGCAGAAGTATTCCACAGGCTTGAGGGTCTTCTCGTCGCGGTAGAGGCCGATGTGACCCACTTTGGCACCGGGCACGAGGGCGAGGGCGCCGTCTACCATGCCGAGGCCGGCACGGAGGATGGGCACGAATGCCAGGGTCTTGCCGGAGATATGCTTGCAGTGAGCTGTGGCAACCGGAGTCTCGACTTCGATGTCTTCCAGCGGAAGGTCACGGGTCGCCTCATATATCATAAGGGTGGCGATTTCGCTTACCAGTTCACGGAATTTCTTGGTTTTGGTTTCTTTGTCTCTGAGAACGCTCAGCTTGTGCATCATGGGGTGATCCATAATGATGGTTTTGCCTTCCATAGCAGGATAGATTTTTTGAAGATTCAATAAGGCAAATTTACAAAGCGTTTCGCAAAAGAAAAAATTATTTATATCTTTGCACCACGCTTAAAGGATAAGGGAAGCCGGGTGAGATTCCCGCACAGTTCCCGCTGCTGTAATTTCCAAATTGGATCCGCATATCTTTTTTGCCACTGGCCCCTCTGCTGCGGCAAGGGCTGGGAAGGCAGTGCAGATCCGGAATAAGTCAGAAGACCTCCCTCGACGCGCTTTGAGTTTTACAGCCTGCGGGTTTATGGGCTTTAAAATGTTTTCGAGATCTTCTTGACTACATCCACCAAACTGTAAAATTCATTGTTTTACTAATTTTTTTAATTTTTTAAAACGATGAAAAAACATCTTTTTTTTCTTGCGCTTGCATTTGCAGGCATGACCATGTCAGTCTCATGTCATACAAACATCGAGCATGACATCGACATTCTTTCCTTAATTGATTTCGAGGGGGACTACTGGGACGGCCTGGTAGACAACCAGCAGTATGGCGGTGACCTTCTGTACGGCCCGGCTGACGAGAACTGGTGCTACAGTTCCGATTACAAATGGAATGATGAGAAGTCGGGTCTTGCTTTCGAGGGCTTTCCCGAAAGCTGGGGCTCTCTTTCTTTCAGCGGTGGCGGTGAGGCCGTATCTAATTATGTGAATGCCGATTATGCCGGAGCCGACTACCTCCGTCAGCTCGAGGTTCCGGCCGCACCTGAAAGAGGAAAGAACTTCGTGGTCCACTACGGCAGCGGCGAGCCTTATCCAATGCTCAGATTCACCGATGGGTATCCGCACAAGGTGCTGTGTATGAACATAATCATGACAAGTTACCTGGCTGATGCCGCAATCAACGGCAACTCATGGTTCGGTCCACTCTCAAAGGAAGGCAGCTTCATAGGAGTGCGCATGATAGGTTTTGACCAGAACGGCAACCGCTGCGGCAGCGTGGAGAAGGTGCTGGTAACTACAGAGGATGTGCCTCTCTACAAGAATGGCAGCAAGAAGGTTGAATGGCAGTTCTGGGATACCGCTGAACTCGGTTACATATACTCGTTTGCTTTCGAGGTCTATGGCAGCGGCGACTGCTATGACGAATACGGCCTATCGGCGCCCGCATACTTTGCCTATGACGTATTATCTCTGGCCAAAAATAACAGATGAACCGCTCCCTGTTGACATTTCTTTTGCTTCTGGCAGTGCTTTCCGGCTGCAATTACAGCGAAATAATCGGGCCTGACGGCAATGCGCTTGGCGGAAATTACCGTGCTCCGTTCAAGAAGAGCCCGGCGTCATCGACCGTCGTCTTCGATTTTACCCCGGCTCCCGGCCAGTTTGTGAACGAAGACTATGATGCCGCTACCATGGAAGAGGCATGCAGTTATGCTCAGGACCGTCTGGCATCGGGGAAGTTCGTCTCCCTCGGCGGTTTCGGAGGATATATTGTTGTAGGCTTCGACCACAGCATCATGCGCACCGGCGGCTATGATTTCGGCATCATGTCCAATGCCTACGACGGCAGCAGCGAGCCTGGAATAGTGTGGGTGATGCAGGACGAAAACGGCAACGGACTGCCCGACGACACCTGGCAAGAGCTGAAAGGGAGCGAGTCGGAGTCCGAAGGCACTGTGCATGATTATGAAGTTACTTATTACCGCCCTTCTGCCGACAACCAGCCCGTGAAATGGACCGACAACCAGGGCGTCAGCGGTAAGATTCCCTATATGAAGGCATATCACCACCAGCCTTCATATTATCCGGAATGGATCGGGGCAGACCAGTATACTCTGAAAGGTACGATGCTGCCAGGCCGCTCATACGACAAATACGGTGACGGCACCATGTGGATAAGTCCCGACTATGGCACAGGCTATGCCGACAACCACAACAGCACCGATTTCGATATGTTTGAGTTCAAGGGCAATACAGTGCCAATCAATTATTTCAAGATATGCAGTGAGCTCGACTACATCGATTTCATAAAGGTACAGAGCGGCATCAACGCCGTATGTGGGAAAATCGGTGAGATATCCACCGAAGTGTGTGGTTTTGTAGACCTTGCCCTTGCCAGATAATGAAGCGCATCCTCTCCATATTGATGCTTGCCTGCTTCGCGGCCGCCTGTATGGAATACGGACCTGTGGAGAGCGAATGCTTTGATGTGGACATTGCGGCTTCGCGCAGCCTGATTGTGCTTAACGAAGGCAACTACATGTATGGCAACGCCTCACTTTCTTTCTATGATCCCGCAGTCAGAAGTGTTGAAAACGAGGTGTTTGTGCGTGCAAACGGTTTCAAGCTGGGCGATGTGGCGCAGTCGGCCGAATATTATGGCGGCCTGGTGTGGACGGTGGTGTGCAACTCGGGGGTGGTGTTTGCGCTGGATCCTTCCACATTCACCGAGGTGAAGCGCATCACAGGATTTACTGCTCCCAGGTTCATTAAGTTCATCAGCCCCACAAAGGCATACGTGACACAGCTCTGGGACCCGCGCATCTATATTGTGGACCCCGGAACCTGCACCATCAAAGGATATATAGAAACTGATATGGACTACGACACCGGCTCGACAGAGCAGATGGTGCTGTGCGGCGGGTTCATGTATGTTAACTGCTGGTCTATGCAGCACACTGTGCTGAAGGTCGACACTGCAACCGACCGTATCGTGGCGCAGCTTGAGGTAGGGGCGCAGCCCCAGTCTATGGCACTCGACTGCCATGGCGGCCTGTGGGTGCTCTGCGATGATGTGTTGGGCACCAGCCCTATGCTGCAAAGGATAAATCTTGACACTTTCTCGGTAGAGAAGACTTTCCCGCTTGACGCCGGTTCGGTAAGCCGCTCGCTTGCAGTGAATGCGGCAGGTGATATGCTATACTGGATTAACGGTGGCATCTGGAGGATGGATGTGGGGGCAGAGACGCTGCCTTCCGCTCCGTTCATCGAGCCTGCCCGTGCCAGATTCTACGCGCTTTCGGTCGACCCTGATACATGTGACATATATGTCAGTGATTCAAAGGATTATGTGCAGAATGGCGAGGTGCTGCGCTACAATGCCTCGGGCATTCTGCAGGACAGGTTCACCGTGGGCATCAATCCCGGCGGTTTCTTATGGAGGGTGGAGCGATGAGAAGACTTGCCGCTATCCGGATTCTGTCTGCTGTCTGCCTTGCCGCACCGTTCATGGATGCTGCGGCGCAGGAGGATTGGTGGGACAGCGATCCGACACTTTCCCAGCAGATAGACGGCTCGGCCGTCACCGCCAACCGCGCGCTGAGCAGGATAGGGGTGAAGGAAAGCCGCCTCGATTCGCTTTCGCTCAGAGAGAACATAGCCCTTTCCATGGGTGATGTGCTGGCATTCAATTCAGAGGTTTTTGTGAAGGAATACGGGCGCGGCAGCCTTACCACAGTCAGCTTCAGGGGCACCGGCGCGTCGCATACCCAGGTTCTCTGGAACGGCATCAAGATCAATTCGCCCATGCTTGGAATGACCGATTTCTCAACCATTCCGTCGCATTTCATGGACTCGGCATCGCTGCTATACGGTACAAGCTCTGTTACCGAAGCAGGCGGCGGCCTTGGCGGCGCGGTGGTGATGGACTCGCAGACCGATGTCCCGCAGGGCTTCGGCGCCACGGCCACCCTGGGCTACGGCTCGTTCAGCACTGCCGACGGCTTCCTTAAGCTCACCTACGGCACCGGGCGCTGGGGTTTTGCCACCCGCGTTGCGGCGACATCGTCAGAAAATGATTTCAGATACCGCAACTACAACAAGAAGATAGA
>JAGHVP010000066.1 GCA_018064305.1 Candidatus Equibacterium intestinale
GTCGCTCCAGTCGAGGGGCTCGAGGTCGCGGAGCAGACGGTCTGCATAAGCAGAAACACGAAGCTGCCACTGTTTCATCTTGCGCTGCTCTACAGGGTAGCCTCCGCGGATTGAAAGACCTTCCTTGACCTCGTCGTTGGCCAGTACTGTCCCAAGCTTGGGACACCAGTTCACTGATGTTTCACCCTGATATGCAATGCGGTACTGCATCAGTACGGCGCTCTTCTCCTGCTCGCTGAAAGCGGCCCATTCCTCTGCTGTGAAGGGCTTCACTGCTCCGCACGCTGCATTTGCGGCCGCGCTGCCGCCCTTTTCGAATTTGGCAACGAGCTGCTCGATGGGGCATGCCTTGTCAAGGTCGGTGTCGTAGTAGTGGTTGAACATTCTGATGAATGCCCACTGTGTCCATTTGTAGTATTCGGGGTCGCAGGTGCGCACCTCTTTGCTCCAGTCGTATGAGAAGCCTATCTTGTCCATCTGCGAGCGGTAGCGCGCGATGTTCTTCTCTGTGGTGGTGGCGGGATGCTGGCCTGTCTGGATGGCATACTGCTCTGCGGGGAGGCCGAATGCGTCATATCCCATGGGGTGCAGGACATTGAATCCGCACAGTCTCTTGTAGCGGCTGTATATGTCACTTGCAATATATCCCAGAGGGTGTCCGACGTGAAGACCTGCTCCGCTGGGGTAGGGGAACATGTCAAGCACATAGTATTTCGGCTTGGAAGGGTCGACCTTTGCCTCGAAAGTCTTGTTTTCGGCCCAGTACTGCTGCCATTTCTTCTCGATTTCTACAAAATTGTAATCCATATCGTGTTGTTTTTCCTTTTATTCTTTTTTGAAAGGGCAAATATAAGAAAATCAGTTCTTTTTCAAACGGAATTCCACCGGAATGACAAGTTTGGTGCATACCTTGTGACCGCCTATCTGCCCCGCAGTCCATTTGGGCGAAGCTGCCACAACCTTGACGGCTTCTGCGTCCAGCGCCTCGCTCACTCCGTCAACCACTGTGACATCGGTGACTTCGCCTTTTGTGTTTATGATGAAGGAGACGGTGACCTTGCCCTGGATCCCTGCTTCGAGCGCAGATTTCGGATATTTGAGGTACTTGTAAACCCAGTCTGACATGAAAGATGCCTCTCCCTTGCGGAAGAACTGCGGTTTGACATCGCATTCGGCAAACGAATACACTTTGTCTTCCGTACCTTCTCCGGCTTTCACAAACAGGATGTCCTTTATTGCGGCGGATTTGACAAATGACGAGATATAGAGCGTCTCTGCCTCCAGCCCGGTGTAGTTGATGAGGTCGGGAGTATCCCTGACTGTGCGGTACTCGCGGCTGATGCCGGTTGAAAAGGTGAGGGCCGGAATCTCTGCACCGGTGAAGGCGAGGCAGTCGGATGGAAATATCACTCCGCTGTGCCGTGACGGCCTGATGGTGGTGGATTCGTGCAGGTTGACATAGTCGGTCAGACCTGCAAGCTCTGCCTGCGGGATGGATGTGTACATCTCAAAGGGATTGCGGCTGCTGCACTTTCCCAGCATGTCCAGGTTGACCATCAGTCTGATGCGGTCGTTGAACCCGAATCCTTCGCCGCAGAAATAGCGGCTGCCGGCGAACTGTGCCTCGGTGGCTCCGAATCCTGCTATTATCACCGACCTCTTCAGCAGGGGAGCATCCGCCACAAGCAGCCTTGCACACTCTATCAGTGCCGCCACTCCAGAGGCATCAGCATCCGCCCCGGGGTAGATGAAGGGGGTGGGGGTGCCGTTGACATTTACGGAATAATAGCCGAGATGGTCGAAGTGTGCCCCCAGCACGATGTACTCTTCGCGCAGCACCTGATCACTTCCTTCTATGATACCCAGTATGTTGCAGGATGATATTGTGTCACCTGCAGGAGAGATTACCGAGAAAGTGCTTCCTTCGCGGTCGGAAAGCATCTCCACGCCTGCCTTTGAGAGCTCGTCGTAGAGATAGCCGGCAGCTTCCCGCTCTCCGGCACTTCCGGCAGCGCGGCCTAGAAGGGATGGAGAGGAGATAAACTCAATGTGCCTCCTCAGAGGCACCTCGAGATTGTCTGCAGATGCACCGAATGCCGGTGCAAGCAGCAGAACAGCTATTAGAATGACTGCAGTCACCTTGATGGACTGTTAGCAGAAAGGAGCTTTGACTACCTGGGCGCGGAGCTTCTTGTCACGCACGCAGATGAAAATCTCGCTGCCCACAGCAAAGAGGGGAGCTGCAACGTAACCCATACCTACTGCTTTCTTGCATGTAGGGCCCATCGTTCCGGAAGTGACATGGCCTATCACTTTGCCCTCTGCATCGCAGATTTCATAGCCGTGGCGCGCGATTCCGCGGTCGACAAGCTCGAATGCAACAAGCTTGCGTGTGAGACCTGCAGCTTTCTGTGCAAGGAGGTACTCTTTGTCAACGAAGTCTCCCTTGACGTCGTTGAACTTGGTGACCCAGCCGAGTCCTGCCCCAAGGGGAGAGGTGGTGTCGTCGATATCGTTTCCATAGAGGATGTAACCTTTCTCAAGACGGAGTGTGTCACGTGCGCCAAGACCGACGGGGATGATGCCTTCAGGCTCGCCGGCTGCAAAGATAGCGTCCCAGAGCTTCATGCCGTCCTCGTTCTTCACATACACCTCGCATCCGCCGCTGCCTGTGTAGCCGGTGGTGGCGAGTATTGCGTTTTCGATGCCGGCAACTGTAAGCTGCTTGAATGTATAGTTGGGCATTGACATCACGTCTTCACTGCAGAGCTTCTGCATCACTTCCATTGCCTTGGGACCCTGGATGGCCAGCTGGCAGGTGTTGTCTGAATCGTTTATGAGGTCTACTCCCACCTTCATACCGAAACGGTCTGCGAAAGAGCAGATGTGGTTCCAGTCTTTTTCGGTATTGGCCGCATTTACGCCCAGGAGATATTTCTCGGGACCGAAGCAGTATACGATGAAATCATCCACGATGCCGCCTTTGCCGTTGGGGAAGCAGGTGTACTGAGCCTTGCCCGGGAAAAGTACAGACACGTCGTTAGACGATACATACTGCAGAAGGGCTTGTGCATTTTTGCCGAGTACCCAGATTTCGCCCATGTGTGAGACATCGAACACGCCCACTCCGTTGCGGACGGTGTTGTGTTCTACAGTGATGCCGGAATATTCGATAGGCATGTTGTAGCCTGCAAACGGGGCCATTTTGGCACCGAGGGCAATGTGCTTTTGTGTGAAGACAGTCTCTTTCATTACTCTTGAATGTGTATTTACTTGTTTGTATTATATATCCATAAATCGGGTGGACAGATTTCCGACCCGCTTAATTCTGCCATTGCATCTTCGGCCTCCTGACAGGTGTCACCGCCGAAGCACGATACGGCGAAGCGGTCGGTGCGGAGCTTGAACACCAGCGCTGCTGTACAGCCGGCCGCCCTTATCCTGCTGCATTCCTTTATCGCAGCTTCGGGGGTGCTGAAACAGCCCGCAATCACATGATACTGCTTTGTGAGTTCTTCTTTCGGAATGACAACCGGAATTGAGTCTGCCGGGCTTTCCGCAGCAGCCATGGCGGTGGAGTCTGCAGCGGCTGCAGCCAGGGAATCGGCCAGAGCCTGTGCGGTGGAATCCTGCCTCTGCTGTTCGCGCATCTCAGCCAGCTTCACCCGCATATTCTCCAGATCGGCTGATGTGGGCCTGCCAAGCGCCGCGCGTATGAAGTCGCAGCTTGAGCAGAGTGCGGCTGAAACGGTTGCAGCTGCAATGAACAGGCAGATTTTTCCGAAAGATTTCATAGCCACAAATTTAGTGAATAATCAACCAAAGGCAAAAAATTATATATTTGTAGTCATGTTAAAACAAACGAAGAGAATCTGTCTGATACTGACGGCACTGCTGCTTGCTCCGATTGTGGCGGAATGTGCCGGGCCTGATACCCTCCGCCTTTGTTTCGTAGGCGATGTGATGGCGCACAACCGCCAGCTTGATGTGGCGAAAAGTGTACGTGCCGGCAGGAACCGCAGCTCTGCATATAATTTCGAATCATACTTCAAATATGTCGAGCCCCACTTCAAGGAGTGCGACATAAACGTTGCCAATATGGAGTTTCCATGCGGAGTGAGGCCATATACCGGATATCCGGTGTTCGCCACCCCGGAATCGCTTCCCCAGCAGGCAATCGACAGCGGAATAGATCTTTTCCTTGTTGCCAACAACCATATATGTGACAAGGGACGGGCCGGACTCGACAGCACTTTCGCGGTGTACAGCCGTCTCCCGGTGAGGTTCACGGGCCTTTATCAAAGCAGGGAGCAGGAAGAGGCAGACAATCCCATGTTACTGTCAAGCCACGGGATCAAGGTGGCGTTCGTTAATTTCACATACGGTTTGAACGGGTTCCGTACCACCGGCGGATATGTGGTGCCGCAGATGGATACCACACATGTCAAAGCTGTGATAGAAAGGGCCCGGAAGCGTGGCGCAGACTATATTGTAGTGCTTCCGCACTGGGGTGAGGAGTACCAGCTCGACTGCAGCAGCCAGCAGCGCCGCTGGGCGCGTAACCTCTACCGCTGGGGGGCCGACATGATAGTGGGCAGCCATCCACACGTGCCGCAGGCAGTGGAATACGACGGGCAGCACATCACCGCATATTCGCTGGGCAATTTCATATCGAACATGAGTGTCCCGTACAGCCAGATAGGCATAATGCTCACTGCCACAATAATACGCGGGGCTGACGGCAGCATATCCACCGAACAACCGCAGGTGACTTACCTGTGGTGCGGCAGGGGCGGGTTTATGGAGGAGAACTATACAACTGTGCCTGTTGAAGACTATATCAACCGCCCGACGGCTTTCATGGAGCGTTCGCAGTATGAAAAGATGGTGACAGAATACAGATACATAAAAAATAAATTCTCGAGATTTGAACAAGACCATAACACTCCAGGAAATTGACCCCATAGAGATACTGGGTGTCAACAACAAGCTGTTCGACCAGTTCAAGAGTTATTTCCCGCAGCTCAAGGCTACATCACGCGGGAATGAAATATTCCTTGTGGGCGGTGACGAGCAGATAGCTCTTTTTGAAGATAAACTCAACCTTCTGATAAACAAGCGGATGAGCAAGATGAGCCTCAACAGCTACGATGTGGAGTCGCTGTTTGAGACAGCCGACGCTTCGAAGGAAGTGGGCAAGGTGGACATGCTCTCGAACAGTGAGTACATCATAGTGTACGGGAATGACGGCAAGTGTGTGAAGGCGCGTACACCAAACCAGAAGAGGCTTGTAAAGGAGTATTATGACAATGACCTGATATTTGCCCTCGGCCCCGCCGGAACAGGAAAGACATATACTGCCATTGCACTGGCGGTGCGTGCCCTTAAGAACAGAGAGGTGAAACGCCTTATTCTCACGCGCCCTGCAGTTGAGGCAGGAGAGAGGCTTGGATTCCTTCCCGGTGACCTCAAGGACAAGCTTGACCCGTACCTCCAGCCGCTGTATGATGCCCTGCAGGATATGATTCCGGCAAAGAAGCTTCAGGCATTCATGGAAGACGGCACCATACAGATCGCCCCCCTCGCCTATATGCGCGGCCGCACACTCGACAAAGCTTTCGTGATCCTGGACGAGGCGCAGAACACATCCCTCGGACAGTTGAAGATGTTCCTGACCCGTATGGGCAACGATGCCAAGTTTATCGTGACAGGTGACGCCACCCAGATAGACCTGCCTCACAAGTCGGATTCAGGGCTTGTAAGGGGCGTTGAACTTGTAAAGGATATCAGGGGTATTGCTGTAGTCAACTTTACGAAAGAAGACATAGTCCGTCATCCGTTGGTGACGAAGATCATAGACGCTTTCGAAAAAGAGAAGAAAGAAGGGCAGGAAGATTAGTTTCTGCCTCCTGCAATGTCCTGCACGCAGCGTACGCTCATTGCTATGCTGCTCCTGCTTGCATAGTCGGGCTTGAAGTCTGCTGAGTCCCAGTAGATATATCTGTAGTATGCATCTTCGCTGCCGCGTTCGGTAGCGCTCCACCACATACCGTAGTCTCCGAAGCCCAGGAACTGTGAATCCGCTGTCTGGAAATAGCCGCATGGCAGAGGGTTCCAGCTGAATTCCGCAGAGTGTGAGTTGTTTACCGAGAATGGCCACAGCCGGTCTCCGTTGAAATACACTTCCTGTGTGACTTTCGATGCCAGACCGTCCCACTCTTCTTCAAAAGTGATAGGACTGCCTCCGTTAAGAACCCTGCCGAGATCTTCCCAGTCACGGTTGTCGGGCAGCCTCCACCCTGCGGGGCAGGCTCTGTGCGCCTCATCCCATGTATAGTGGCGGCCGAACACATGGTTCAAGATGGGTGAGTTGGTGAATACGCTGCCGGCCTCTTCCCATGCCAGGTTCTCTGTCATCCAGTTGAGGTTGCCGAATGTGCTGTAGCAATAGGCGCGGCCGTCCCTCTCGTCTGTGAAATGGTTCTGGCCTGCATACCCGGGGCCCTGGAGCGAACCGTTCACACGGCTGGTGTCAACTGTCACCAGAGTTTCCGAGTGGGTGGACGAGATGTAGTCCGGATCGAATGCCAGAACCTTGACGGTGAATGTGCCGGGTTCGTCTGGGAACTTGACGATTATCTTGTCGGCAAGAAGCGTATCGGTGTGGATTGTGCTCACGACCCATTTGTAGTGGGGATCGGCCGGCTCTGTGATGCCGTAAGCTTCGAATTCCACTACTGACCCGGCTGCGATGTACGTGTTTACGTCAAAACGCAGTGAACCTTCCATATACTGGTGGGTTGTGGTCTCCTTTATACAGGATGTCGCGGCTGCAATGGTGGCGACTATGGTGAGCAATATATAAATCTTCTTCATCCAGAATAACTCTATAAACCGCAAGATTAATAAATTTTATTGTATTTTCGTGAAAATATATTCCTTTCGCATATTCTATACCAAAATGAAACGCACGTTCGCACTCTTCCTGGCTGCCTTTGTACTGGCCTCTGGCTGTACGCAATCGGGAAAGTACTATACAATAGACGGCTATGCCCAGGGTGGCACATACCATATTGTGGCTGACCTGCCGTCGGCAAGTATGCTCGAGAGCCTGAAAGGCGCTGTCTCTGACACTCTCGGCGCCATAGACCGCTCGATATCAGGCTATAACAAGGGGTCTCTGCTCTCCCGCTTCAATAATGGTGATAATCCCGAACTTGATGCTATATTCGTGGATATCTTCAACAGGTCGTATGAAATCTGGGAAGAGAGCGGAGGAATGTTCGACCCCTCTTCGGCACCGCTTTTCGACCTCTGGGGGTTCGGTTTCACAGATGGCAGAGAGCCGTCCGACGAGGAGGTCGGGGGCGCTCTGAGTCTTGTGGGATTGGACAAGTTCTCTCTTGAAGAGGGGGCAGACGGTTCTGTCAGACTCAATGCTCCCGAAGGTGCGAAACTCAATTTCAATGCAATCGCGCAGGGATATTCCTGCGATGCGGTGGCTGAGGTCCTCAGGCGGTACGGTAGTGTAAACTATCTTGTCGAGATAGGCGGCGAGATAGTGTGCAAAGGGCTGAATGCAAAAGGAAAGGAGTGGAGAGTGTGGATAGACAAGCCTGTTGACGGCAACAACCAGTCCGGAGCAATGAAGCAGGACATAGTGGAGATAACCGACTGCGGACTTGTAACATCGGGCAACTACCGCAAATTCTACGTTGTTGACGGAGAAAAGTATTCGCACACCATCAATCCCAGGACAGGACGGCCCGTGCAGCATACCCTTCTCAGCGCCACGGTGCTCGCACCTGACAGCGCAACGGCCGATGCGTATGCTACATGGCTTATGGTCGTGGGGGTTGAAGAGGCTGAAAGAGTGGTGGAAGGATGGGGCATCGAACCCAAGGGGGCATATCTGGTGTACGGCGAGCAGGAGGCGATGAAAGTCTGGCACACCTCCGGTATCAAAGTATCTGAATAGACTATCTGTTCATCAGCCTGGAAATCACTTCGACAAGCAGGTCGCCGTCGCTGGCGCTGCCGCGGGCGTTGCTCTTGCTGCGTGAGTCATATTCCCTGAGGATGGCGATTGCCGCCATGCAGCTCTTTACGGGATAGTTCTTTCCGTAGCGGGCATAGTCACGCATGAAGTAGGGGTTCACCCCAAGCTCTGCACTGATTTCCGAATCTGACATCCGCTGTTCGCGGCAGGCGTGGTACCTGAGAAGCTTGATGAACTGCCCTGCCAGTGTTGCGATGGTCATCTGGATGGGAAACCGTTTTGGATTTTCCCCGAAATATTTGGCTATCTTGTACACCTTTGCGACGTTCCTGTCGCAGATGGCGTTGGTAAGCTCGAATGCCGACCAGTCTCTGCTTATGCCCACATTCTGCTCCACCATGGCCTGAGTTATAATAGTGGATCCGTCAAGGTTTTTCTTGAGCTTCTCCACCTCGAGCGCAATTTTGCTCAGGTTGTTTCCGCATGCTTCTGCCATAAGCTGCGGGCAGCTGCGTTCCATCTCCAGCCCTTCGCCGCGCACATAGCTCTCGATCCATCCTGCCAGATTCCAGTCCTTTACCGGCTCTGACTCGAGCACGGCTCCTTTTGCAAGGGTCTCTTTATAGAGTTTCTTGCGCTTGTCTATGTTTTTTGAAGAGCTGCCGTCATTCGGTGTCTTATAGCAGATCACCATCACTGTGGTGGGCATGATGTTTTCCAGATACGGGGCGATCTCTTCAACACTCTTCATACCCTGGGCCTCCTTTATCACAATCATCTGGCGGCTTACCATCATGGGATACTGCCTTGCAAGGCTGATTATCTGCGGAGCGGCCACATCCACTCCGTAATATACCATCTGGCCGAAGTCACGCTCCTCCGGAGGAATCACGCTTTCAACCAGCAGGTCGCAGATGCGGTCTATGTAGAAGTGCTCTTTGCCGAACAGCAGATAGACAGGCTTGATGTCACCTTTCCTGATATCAGCTTCAATCCTTGCCGCAACGGTTGCGGTATCTTCTCCCCTGGCAGCCATGACTATTTGATAAGAAGGATAAGGGCCTCGCCGGGTCCGATTACTACGTGGTCGTCATCAAGTTCCAGCGGAACGAATGAACCGTCCTTGTCAACCATCATGAGGTCCCGTGCGAGTTCCATGACGAAGGTGGCGCTGGATGTGTGCTTCTTGTTGAATACCACAAGATATTCATGTCCGTGATTTTCAAGCAATTCCACCAGACAGTGGCTCTGTGTGGTGAAGTAATAGTAGTCAAAGCAGTCTGGCATGAGCGGATCGTCACTGGTCTGTAGTTTCGTGCAACCTGACGGACAGCTGTTCTTCGAATGGCGTATCCATTTGATATCTGCGCCGTCAAAGACAAACTTGCGTGCGTTGATCTCCTTGTCCACGATGCAGACATAGTCGTAGGTATCCATATATTCACCTGTGCCTACATTCGTGATAGGGGCATAGTGCTGGTCGGGCAGTCCTGGTCTGCCGCCTGGATAGAGCTCCCATGTGAAATATTCCAGTGCTTCCGCACCGTACAGGATATTTCCGTACATCTGCAGCTTGATGGATGCCTCAGAAGGGATGCAGCATCCGTTGCCGAAGTCGTAGTTGCCGACATCTGTGCTTGCTGCAAAGCCCCACCATGGAACATTGTACTGCCTGCTTATGCGGCAGACGTTTTCAAGGCGTTCCCACCACCAGTCGTTGACATCATAATATGTTGTGGGATACTGGCCGAATGAAATGAAATCTGGGTGTGAGTCGTTGAT
>JAGHVP010000053.1 GCA_018064305.1 Candidatus Equibacterium intestinale
GGATGCCCGATTTTTTTTATACCTTTGCGCCGCCTTCGGGCATAGATTATTATTAACATACGGGGTGGACAGATTTGACATTGCTTGCAACCACCGTTAAAAAATGCTAAAATTATGAGTAAGACTTTTCTTTTTACCTCGGAATCAGTAAGCGAGGGGCATCCCGACAAGGTTGCCGACCAGATTTCAGATGCAGTATTGGACGAATTCCTGCGCCGTGACTCATCAAGCCACGTGGCATGTGAGACTTTTGTAAGCACAGGCCTTGTTGTGGTGGGCGGTGAGGCCACATCCAACGCTTATGTAGACATCCAGAAGGTTGCCCGCGAGACCATCAACAAGATAGGCTACACAAAGAGCGAATATTGCTTCGACGGCAATTCCTGCGCAGTGATATCTGCCCTTCACGAGCAGAGCGGCGACATAGCCCGCGGTGTGAACCGCGAAGACCCGATGGAACAGGGAGCCGGTGACCAGGGCATTATGTTCGGATATGCATGCGCAGAGGGTGAGGAGTACATGCCACTCCCCATAATGCTTTCACACATGCTTCTGCAGGAACTTGCGGCAGTGCGTCGTGAGAATCCATCTCAGATGCCATATCTCCGCCCTGATGCAAAGAGCCAGTTTACAGTTGAATATAACGTAGAGGACGGCTCTGTCGTAAGAGTCCACACCATCGTTCTCTCGACACAGCACGACGAGTTCCTGCCCGGCGACAAGGCAATGCAGGACAAGATTACGGAAGATGTGAGAAACATTCTGATACCCCGCCTTCTCAAAAGACTGAAACCGGAGACAGCCGCTCTGTTCGAAAACGGATATAATCTTTATGTAAATCCCACCGGCAAGTTTGTGATAGGCGGCCCTCACGGCGACACTGGTCTTACCGGCCGCAAGATTGTAGTCGATACCTACGGCGGCCGCAGCGCGCACGGTGGTGGAGCCTTCAGCGGCAAGGATCCAAGCAAGGTGGACCGCAGTGCTACATACGCAGCGCGCTATATCGCCAAGAACATGGTTGCAGCAGGAGTGGCAGACGAGATGATGGTGCAGATTTCATACGCAATAGGCATGGCGCAGCCCTGCAGCATCTTTGTAAACACCTTCGGCAAGAGCCATACAAGCTTGAGTGACAGTGATATAGCTGATGCAATCAAGAATAACTTCGATTTGCGTCCCGCAGCTATCATCAAGAAGTTCGCGCTGAAGAACCCCATCTACCTCAAGACAGCTGCATACGGCCATTTCGGCCGCAGGCCTTTCACCGAGAAGGTGACTTTCTACAATGGAGACGAGCCTTACGAGAAAGAGGTTGAATTCTTCACATGGGAGAAGCTTGACAGCACCGACCTCTGCAGGAAGATCTGCGGAATCTGCTAGTCCAGCTCCACGACAGTAATACCGGCACCGCCGAACTGAATATCTTCATCCCGGACGTTCTTCACGTTCGGGATTGTTTTCAGGTATTTGCGTATCTCTTCCCTGAGCACACCTGTGCCTTTTCCGTGCAGTATCTTCACAGTGCCGATGCCTATCATTATCGCATCATCTATAAAGTGTGTCACGATGTTGAGAGCATCTTCAAGGTGTTCGCCGCGTATGTCTATAGATGGTGAGAAATTGAGGGTGCGCTGAGAGACTGCCTCCTGGCCTTTCACGGCCATTGTGCCGCTGGTGCTCTTCGAGGAGGTGTTCTTTGCCAATGTCTTGAACTGCGAAGTGCTGATGCGCTCCACTTTGTCCGGGTCAACACGGCTTGTGATGGAACCCACTGCCACTGCCACTTTCTTTGCGGTAATCTGGATTATCTCTCCCACCATGTCGCTCTCCTTGATGCGCACTTTGTCTCCCACCTTGAGCGGGTCGGGGGTGTTGTCTTTCTCGATCTTCGGCCTGGGCAGCTCTATGCCCTGCTTACGGGCCCTCTCTTCCTTGCGCTTCGCCTCTCTCTCCTTGCGGGCCAGGATCTGCTCCATCTTCTTCTCTATCAGGCGGTCGCTTTCGCTCTGCGCCTCATTTTCTGCCAGGCTCTTCTGCAACTCTGTCACTTTGGCGCGTGCTTCTTTTGTCTTTTCCTTCTCTGCCTGTGCCTCGCGTATCTCACGGATTGTCTGCTCGATGCGCTTGTTGGCTCCAGCCACAATCTCCTTCGCCTCTGCCTTGGCTTCGTTTATGATGTTCTTTCGCAGTTCCTTGATTTCTGACAGCTCTTTCTCGTAGCGGTCGGTGAGGCTTTCAAGGGTCTTGTCGGCATGTTTGACACGGGTCAGCTTTTCATCGAGGGCGCGGCGGTTGCGGGCAATCTTGCGCAGCTGGCGCTCCATGTCCACAAAGTCGGTGCCTGCCTTCTCTTCTGCCGATTTGATGATGTCTTCGCTCAGACCTATCTTGCGGGCCAGCTCGAATGCGAAAGAGTTGCCGGGCAGCCCCTGCTCCAGCGAGAAGAGGGGGGTTATGGCGGCAGCATCGAACTGCATGGCACCGTTGATGACGCGGGTGCTGTTGCTTGCATAGAGCTTGAGGTTGGTGTAGTGGGTTGTAATAACGCCATACACTTCTTTTTCTGCCAGGCAGTCCAGCACTGCTTCGGCTATTGCACCGCCTGCTGCTGGCTCTGTTCCGCTTCCAAACTCGTCTATCAGCACAAGGGTGCGGCTGTCGGCCTGCTCGGTTATGTCGCGCATGTCGGTGAGGTGCGAGCTGTAGGTGCTGAGGTCGTTCTCAAGCGACTGGTTGTCTCCGATATCTACGAAAATCTTGTCGAAAACCACCATCTCGGATACTTCTGAGGTGGGAATGAGCATGCCCCACTGAAACATTACCTGCAGCAGTCCTACAGTTTTGAGACACACTGACTTGCCTCCTGCATTCGGGCCTGATATCAATATTATGCGTCTGTTGTTGGTGAGGTTGAGGTTAAGCGGCACAATTTCCTTCCCCTCGCGGTGAAGGCTCTTCTCGAGCAGCGGGTGGCGCGCCTTGCGCAGGTTCAGCTCACCGTTTTCAGATATGAGAGGCATTCCGGCGGCCATGTCAAGCGCCACCAGGGCCTTTGCCTTGATGAAGTCAACCTTTATGAGGAAATCAGCACTGTCAATGATTTCTGCAAGGTAGGGGCGCAGGAAATCCGTGAATTCAAACAGGATGCGCTGTATCTCGCGCTGCTCCTCGAACTGCAGTTCACGGATGTCATTGTTGGCAGCAACCACCTCAATCGGCTCTATGAAAGAGGTCTTTCCGCTGGCAGACTCGTCATACACTATGCCTTGGATGCGGTGTTTGCCCGATGCACTCACAGGTATCAGAGTCTTGCCTTCGCGCACCACCACGCTGGCATCCAGGTCTACAATGCCGTCGGCCTGGGCTTTCTTCATTACCGACGAGATAATCCTGGCCACCGACTTCTCCTTTTCGTGAAGCCTGCGGCGGATTTCACGCAACTCTTCAGAGGCAGTATCACGCACTGCACCGAACTTGTCAAGGATAGAGTCGATCTTGCGTGCCACCTCAGGAAAATATGCTACTGCTGCAGCCATTTCCTTGAGATTCGGATATACGCCGTCGCGGCTGGAGCGGAAAAACCCCACCATGCGGCGGATGGTGCCCAAACCTTTCTGGAGAAGCCCCAGATTGGACAGTGAGATGCATGCGCTGCCGCTCTCAAGAGGCATCAGAAAATCGCGCATATCCACATAGTCTTCAAGGGGGAAGGTATCTTCAAACATGCAGATGAGCCTCATTTCGTCGGTGAGCTTCAGCGCCCGGGAGATTTCCCCGGCATCTGTCATTATGTCAAGTGATTCTGCGTGTGAAGCGGCTCCGCGGGTGGAACACTTGCCAACCACCATTCCGCGGACCTTGTCAAAACCTATTTTTGTCTCTGTCCGCTGCATCAGCCCTCAAACGATTTTTCAATTGCCAGCCTGAGTTCTGTAATACTGCTCATGGTCTTTATCACACCATCCTTCACATAAGATATCTCTCCAGTCTCTTCAGATACTACAATCGCGTGAGCATCAGTGATTTCTGTAATTCCAACCGCAGCCCTGTGGCGCATCCCGTAGCGTGGATGGATGTCTTGGCTGTCGCTGATGGGAAGTGTGCAGCGTGCTGCAAGTATCCGGTCGCTGGAAAGGATGGCAGCACCATCGTGCAGCGGAGAATTCTTGAAGAATATGCTTTCCAGCAGGCGGCATGAGATAGTGCCGTTTATCGTGTCGCCGGTTTCGATGAAACTGTTGAGGGCCGACACATGCTGAAGAACTATCAGAGCGCCTGTCTTTGTCTGTGACATGTGGCTGCAGGCAGCAGTGATTTCTTCGAGTGTTGCTGCATCGATGAGTGAAGTCTGTTTGTATTTCTTGAAGAAAGACCTGATTCTGCCGCTGCCTTTTTTCCTGGCTGAGAAGAGCTCGGTGCCAAGTTTCAGAAGGAACCGCCTGATTTCAGGCTGAAAAATCACAATCAGGGCAATCAGCCCCACACCCAGCACCTGTTCCATGATGGT
>JAGHVP010000213.1 GCA_018064305.1 Candidatus Equibacterium intestinale
TATCTGTGACAGCCAGCATGTTCTCGAGGCTGACAGGCTGCCCGCCGATAAGGTTTGTGCCGGCCTCCACCCTCACGAAGGCGACGTTTTCAGAGCCTATCTCATCGATGCGCTCTTTGAGCTTCTTAAGGTCGAAGTTGCCCTTGAACGGGTCGTCGGTCTGGGGCAGCAGTCCCTTCGGGTCTACAAGCTCTTCCACGGTTCCTCCCAAACGGGTGATGTGGGCCTTTGTGGTGGTGAAGTGAAAGTTCATGAGCGCCACCTTGCCGGGAGTGACATACGCCTCTGCAAGGATATTTTCTGCTGCGCGGCCCTGGTGGGCTGGAAGCACATTGCTGGTGCCGAACACTTCTTTTACTGCTTCCTTCACGCGGAGGAATGTGGCAGAGACTGCATAGGCGTCGTCGGCCTGCATCATTGCTGCGAACTGAAGGTCCGACATTGCGTTTACTCCGGAGTCGGTGAGCATATCAATGAAAACATCCTTGTTCTGGAGCAGGAAGGTGTTGTTGCCTGCATCCTGCATCCTTCTCAAGCGCTCTTCCACGGGAAGGAGGCTGAGCTTCTGCA
The DNA here is from genome assembly GCA_018064305.1 of Candidatus Equibacterium intestinale. GTDB lineage: Bacteria > Bacteroidota > Bacteroidia > Bacteroidales > UBA932 > Equibacterium > Equibacterium intestinale. The sequence goes on from JAGHVP010000213.1 coordinate 571, forward strand.
CCATTCTTACCTTATGCATTTCAAGTGGCACCTGGTTGTCACTCTTGTAGAATTTCACTGCCATAATATCTGTTATTATTTGTTTCTGATTGTTTGCAGTGGCAAAAGTATATGCTGCAGCCCGAAGAGATGGGACAGTTTTTACGGAATTATATACCAATTTTACCGATTTTTGAAATGGTTACCATTGTTACCTACCAATATTAACGAAATTTGTTTATTTTTACCCAGAATTTGATACCATTATTCATTAAGACAAATGACAATAGACCAATTTAACCGATACTTCGGGCAGCCTACCCTCCATCCGCACGTGAGTGTGGTGGACCTTGGCAGGGCCGATATAAGGCAGTTCTACCCCACCGACCTCGGCATGTACTGCGTAGTTATGCTTGATACTGCTTTCGGTGAAATTCATCTTCGCGGCACAAGAATGCGCTACGGTGCCGGCACAATACTTACAATTAAGCCGGGCGACATTGTGTCGGTGGACTTCGATCCTTCAAGGCGCCCGCAGGGTCAGATGATTGCCTTCAGCCCCGAGCTGATTGCAAACACCGGATTGGGCCGCGACTTCTATATGTTCAATTTCTTTGATTATGAGGTATCCGAGGCGCTGGAGCTGCAGGAGGCAGAGCGCCGCGTAATGACTAACTGCTTCGCCAATATCAATGCCGAGCTGCATGCTCCCGACGATGAGCTTACAGGCCACATGCTGCGCCTGGGCATAGGCCAGATGCTGAGCTACTGCCGCCGCTATTACGAGCGTCAGTTCGACACACGCAAGTTCAAGAACAACGATTTTGTAACAAGGCTCGAGAGCCTACTTGATAATTATATTGGTGCATCGGAAATGACCAGCCTTAACGGCCAGCCTACCGTGGCATGGTGTGCCGAACAGTTCCACCTCTCCCCTAACTATTTCGGCGATATGGTGAAGCGTCAGACACACATGACTGCACAGGAATATATCCACGGCAAACTGATAGAGAAAGCAAAGGCCATGCTGCGCCATTCCAGCCTTTCAATCGGAGAGATAGCCGACCAGCTGGGCTTTGCCTATCCAAACCACTTCACCCGCTTCTTCAGGACCAAGACCGGCATGTCCCCTTCTGAATATCGAAAGAAAGAATAGAAAAAGCCAGGCCCGGTCGTTTGACCTGCCTGGCTTCTGTATTAATATGGGCTTGAGCCCTTTCTGCTAGTATCCGAACAGTTCGTCTACTGGAACGATAGTTACCTTTCCGTATTTTGCGAGGGCCTCGAGGTCGATGTCGCTTGTACGGCCAAGGATTACTGTCCTGTACTTGCGGTTTTTGATCTTCTCCTGCTGGAACTTGACAACGTCGTCAAGTGTGTAGTTCTGAACCTGCTCGTAGATGTCCTTGCGGATATCGTAGTCGAGTCCGCGTTTCTTTGCAGTTTCATAAGCGCTGAGGATATCAGACTTGGTGGTACGCTCGGTGCGGTAAGAAGAAATGAGACCTTCTTTTGCAACCTTGAAGGCGTTCTCTGAAACGGGCATGTCGTTGATGATCTCGTCGAATGCGGCAAGAGCGTCGATAACCTTGTCGTTCTGAGTCTTGATGGCTGCCTGGAAAATAATGGGGTGCTTCAGGTCTGAAGGCTGGATGTAGCGTGCAGACGAACTGTATGCAAGACCTCTTGCCTCACGCATCTCCTGGAATACGATGGCATTCATTCCGCCGCCGAAATACTCGTTGTACATTGTAGCTGCAGGAACTTCTGCAGGATTGTACTGCTCACCCATATTTGAGATTGAGTAGAGCACAACCTGGTTGGCATCGAAAGGAACCACTATGACTTCGTTCTCTTCAGGCTGGACATACTGATAAGGGTTGGCATCCTGAACGGGAGCAAGAGTCTCGGGGCATTTGTGAGTCTCACCTATGAGTTTCACGAAATCGCTGCTTGACATAGGGCCGTAGTAGCTGATGTGGTGCTCGCGGCTGAATGTGTTGCGGATAGCGTCGATAAGCTCTGCGTCGTTAAGGGCAAGTACCTCCTCGTTTGAGAGTACGTCGTTCGAAGGATTTACCGGACCGTAAAGGCCGTAGTCTCTCAGGCGGGTTGCACAGCGGTTCTGGCTCTGCTTGGCATTGGCACGGTCGAACATTTCGTTGTTCTTCATGGTCTCGAGAGCCTCGGGATTGGGCTGTGCGTCTGAGATGAGTTCTTCCATCATCTTGATTGCATCGGCCATGTGCTCGCCAAGACCGATCATGGTGATGGTGCTGTTGTCTTCAGAGCAGCCCACGAAGAACTTGGCGCCTGCCTTGTAGAATTCTTTCTGAACTTCCTCGCAGCTCTTTGTGCTGGTTCCGAGGTAGTTGATATAGTTGAATGCGTAAGGGAGGATCTGGTTTGCGTAGCTTCCTTCTTCCACTGCATACTCAAGCTCGAAGAGGTCGCTGGTGAGGTTCTGCTTGTAGTAAACTTCCACACCTTCCCTTGCCTTGATTACAGACATATCCTTGTTGAAATCGAGGAACACGGGCTCGATGGGCTTAACTGCTGCAGCCTCTGCCTGGAGAGTGCGGAGATATGCGCTGGCAGTGTCACGGTTTGTGAAGATAGGTGTGATCTGGGGTTTGTTGATCTTCTTTGCATTGGGATCAACACCCTGGTTCTTGTTTACGCGTACGTAGTTTGAGCCGAAGTTTTCGTTGGCGAAGCGGATCACATCCTCTCTTGTAACCTCAGACATTCTTGCAGGTTCGTTTACGAACTGCTCCCAGTCGGTGCCGTTGATGAATGATTCTACTGCTGCATGGGCAACTGCAGTACCAAGTTCAAGCCTGAGCACGCGGCGGAGCTTCATCTCGGTGATGGTAGAGGTAAGGAGTTCGTCGTCGAAATCGCCGCTCTTGATCTTTTCGATCTGCTGGAGAAGGATGTCTGAAACCTCGTCGAGGCTCTGCTCTGCATTGGGATAACCGAGGAGATAAAGAACATTGTAGTCTGACATCTCCTGAAGGTTTGCCATAGCTGCAAGCACTTTCTGCTGCTGGTTCAGGTCAAGGTCGATAAGACCTGCAGTGCCGTTGTAGAGCATGTTGCTGAACACTTTGAGGACATCGAGGTCTTCGTATGTAGCGCCGGGGAATCTCCATGCAAGCATAACGTTGGGAGCCTCTTTGCCATATACGTCCTTCACGATGGGAGCCTCGATAGGAGCTTCGGGCTCGAACTCCATCTTCTTCAGGTCTTTGTTAGGCTTGAGGACAGAGAAGTACTTGTCTACGATCTTGATGGTCTTGTCGGGATTGAAGTCACCTACAAGCACCACTGCCATGTTGTTGGGAACATACCACTCGTCGTGATATTTCTTGACATTGGTGATAGAGGGGTTCTTGAGGTGCTCGGGAAGACCGATGATGTCTGTGTTGTAGGGATGATTCTTGAACAGACCTTCGTTCATTGCGCTGAAGCTCTTGTTCTGATCGTTCACAGCATGCATGTTGTATTCCTCGTAGATGGTCTCAAGCTCTGTGTGGAAACCGCGGAGAACGCAGTTCTGGAAACGCTCTGCCTGAATCTTGGCCCAAGTCTCCACCTGGTTTGAAGGGATGTTCTCTACATAGCAGGTTACATCGAAGCTGGTGTATGCATTTGTGCCTGTAGAACCGATTGAGGTCATAAGCTTGTCGTACTCGTTGGGGATGGCAAGTTTTGAAGCTTCGTAAGAGATTGAGTCGATACGGTGGTAGATGGCCTTGCGTGCCTCTTCGTCTGTAGTCTGACGGTATTCCTCGAAGAGAGCTCCGATCTCGTCGAGCATGGGCTTCTCGGCCTCATAGTTCTGGGTGCCGAACTTGTCGGTGCCCTTGAACATCAGATGCTCGAAATAGTGGGCAAGACCGGTTGTCTCCCTGGGGTCGTTCTTGCTGCCTACACGTACAGCCACCTGTGCATCGATGCGGGGTGCCTGCTTGTCAACCACCATATATACAGTCAGACCGTTGTCAAGTGTATAGATGCGTGTGTTGAGGGGGTCGCCTGCCACTGTCTCATATTTGTAACCGTTGCATGAAACGGCTGCAAACACAACAGCTGCGGCAATAATAATCTTTGAAAATGATTTCATCTGTCAGTTAAAAAATGAATCCTGTTTTGATAAATGCAATATTGCGCCTGTCAAGCAGGGTGTTGTTTGTTTTGATGGCTTCAGCTTCCGCACCAACAAACATTCTTGTTTTTGCGGAAATGGGGAAAGTGATGTTCAGGCCTGCGCCTGCACACCACCAGCTGGCCTGCTGGTATTCAAGCTCGTGGGGGAAATATTCGGTTACAATGACACTCTTTGCAGAGCTGCCGGTATATGTGTAGTCACCGTCCATTCCAAGGCAGTATCCTGCCTTAGCGCCGATAGTGAGCGCAACCTTCCTGAGGCTGAACTGCTTTCTGCCGTGACCTTCAGCATAGATATGCGAACAGTTGTATGAAGATTCAGGAATAAGATATCTATCATTTCTGCTGTACCATTCCACGCTTGCACCGGCAGTCCAGTTGAAACTCTCACCGCCCTTGCGGAAGATATCATAAGATACCAGAGCTTCGTTGTGAGAGTATTTGCTCTTCACATTCTGTCCTACAGTCTCGTACTGCTGTACTTCGTAGTCCTTGTTGAATACCTGGATATACTCTATGCCGTTGGTGTTCTTCATCGATCCGTCCACTACGAATGCATGGAGATACTTGTCTCCGTCATGCAGCAGCTGGATCTTGCCGCCAACCTCCATACGGTTGGTTGAACCGATAAGTTCGGGTCTGTTCGGAGTGTGGGAGAATTCCCATGCCCTCATCGAGCCGCGGAAATCGGCAAGCACCTTGAATGCACCGTCTGTAAAGCCATACTGGACGCTTCCGCCATACTGGTTCTTCTTGTCGAAGACCTGCCCTACTCCCGATGTGACAAGCGATATTACAGTAGCCTCGCTGTTGCCCAGGCCATGCATTATGAACGCTGTCTTGGAGTTCATGTAGGCATTGTTGATGGGGGTCATCCTCATATTGCCTTTTTCATAGTCGAGTGCAAGACCGAATGAATGACGGCCGGCCGTGAAGAGTGCCGCGGGCTTTACCACAAGACCATATTCGCTGCCGTAGCCGCGGGGGTCTATCTGCTTGGCTCCGCTTTCGGTGTAGTAAGAAGCATCCACCCCGAACACCACATGGTTCCAGAGAACAGGAGTCGAGGCCTTGGCCTCAAGCTCGTATTTCTGCTTCTTCCACCAGCTCAGCTCTTCGTCGGCCACAAAGAACGGGTTGTCCTCGTCCAGATTCAGGAACATTGCATTGAACTTGGTGTCCCTGTCTGTAAGGTTGTTGTACGAGAACCTTCCCCATACCTTGCCACCGCCGAGCGAAGACGAGCCTTCTGCACTCACGGCAAAAGTCTTCTGGTTTCCGTCGGTATAGCGCCTGTAATTGCCGTCAGCAATATTATAACTGACATCGACAGCCTCGAAAGGGGCTATCGATGTCAGTGTCATTCCTGCGGCATTGGTTGAATTGAACCAGAGCGCGCTTGTCTTGTCCATCTCCAGTGATTCAGGAGTCTGCCCGAAAACCGGGGTCAGACCCGCTGCCATCACAAGGAGAATGGCTGAGAGTCTTTTAATCATTAGAAACCTCTCCTGATTACAGGAGCATCATTTGCAACGAAGTCGTTGGTTGAGTTGTTGGTGTCTACGAGGCCTTCAGTAAGGTCAGTGCCGTTTTTGTATTTACGGCTGAAGCTTACGCTGGTGTGGTGGTATCTTGTCATTGTCAAAGGATAACCGGGGATAGGTTCATATTCGATACCAACTGTCATATAGAGAGCACCACCGTCAACAGATGAGGGGAAACGTTTGAACTCGAGTTTTGATTCAGTCTCAACAGCCTCTACACCGTCGATAACCCATTCAATGGGGATCTCTTTGCACTGCTCTTCACTGTCTCTGGGAGAAACCCATTTAGAGTTGTCGATGTCGCCTTCGGGTTTGAAGAGGATCATTGCGGGACCGTTCACTGTAGGAAGATAACGGTCTGCGCCATTACCGAAGTGTCCGAATTTGAGAACCATGTTGGGGATTGAAGTGTTGTCTGCATAGATGTTCTGGTTCTCTACGAAGAACTCGAAATCTGCTGAAGAAAGGTCGAGTGAACCTTCAACCTTCTTAGTGTGGTCGATAGGAACTGATGCAAGAACTACAGATTTGCCTGCGGGGAGGACATACTGTGTGCCGTTGCCGGGGAACTGCCAGATAGAGTTGCAATATACATAGCTGTCTGCATTGGCGATATCCCATGTGAGGACTGAGCTTGCAATTGAAGGAGCGCAGTTTGCGATGCAGATACCGTCGAGATACATGTCGATGTCGCTGTTGTTGTAGATCTCGAAGAAGTTGTCATCTCTGTAAGGCTGGCTTGATCCTTCCTCTGAAAGGCCTGAAGGGCCAGTATAGTAGAGCTCCTTGAAGAGAAGAGCAGACTCTTTTGATACTGTGAGGGCAACTACTACAGTCTGGTCAGCCTCAGTGATGGCAGCAGCAGTGAGGGAACCGCTGAAAAGATAGCTGCATCCACCGAATGCCTCGGTTGCGTTAACGCTGATGTTGTAAACACCTGAAAGGAGCTCGTTTACAACAACGCATACTGCGCTGTCAGCCACTGCTGAAACTTCCTGGTCGAATACTACGGTGTTTTCAGCATCGGTTACCTTTACATTGAATTTTTCGGGCATGGGAACTGACGGATCATCTGCTGTCAGAACTACATTTGCAGAGAATTTCTTGATGTCCTCTGTCGGGTCGCATGCTGTGAAGAGAAGCACAGCTGCTGCGAAAGCGAATAATACTTTTTTCATTTTTGTTTGATTGATTGGATTAATAATATTGTGATTATTTGATATTTACTTTAAGGTCGAAGCCGAATAACAGTGCATTGTCGGAAAGCAGGGTGAAAGTCTTGCTCGGGTCTACCTTCGACTTGTACTGAGGCCTGTTGTTGAGGAAGTTGTTTGCGAAGAACGATGCTGTCATCCAGTCGCCAAGCTCCTTGGAGATGTTCAGGTTGAAGAACATTGTGGGGAAATAATCCTCGGCGGTGAACCTGTTGCTGGTGAATGTGCCGCCTTTGAGGTATTTGTATTCAGGAGTGTCTACAAGGCTGTAGTCGTAGTCGCGGACCTGTCCGTCAAGGAATGAAACCCATTTTGAAATGACGGTGTCATCCTCTACGTTCGACTCCATCCAGTATTTCTCCTTCCAGTTGACCTGTGAAACGAGAGTTACTACAAATCCGAGTTCCGGGATATTGTGGGTTATACGGAAAGTAGTAAGGAACTTGTTCTTTATGTTGGTATATCTTCCACCGTCGTACACAATGAGATTCCTCTCGATAGTGTTGTTTGCATCCTTTCCAACAGTAATTCCAGTGTCGGTGTACTTCGACTGCATGTACGCACCGTTGATGAAGAACGATGTGCGGATTGCCTCGAACCTGCCCAGGTCTATCTCATACTCGATACCGCGGTTGTGAGTCTTGATTGTGTTCTGGGGAGTTGCGTGTGAAAGGAAGATATTATAGGTGCGGTCAAATACTGCATCATATCCGCCGGCATCATTGGGCTGTGAAAGATAGCGGTTGAAGTCGGCCAGATGATATGTCGACAGAGTTTTGCTGAAGCTGTATCCGTTGTCCATCCTATCGTCGAAGCCTGTGATGGAGATGCGGTACCTGCCTCCGAGAACGAAGTCAAGCCCTGCCTCGATACGGCGCAGTGTTGCAATCTCAAGGTCTTTGTTTTCTGTCTCAAACTTCCTTACTGTTCCAACAGTGGTGGCTTCGTCTGTACTGATATAGTTGCTGATGTTGAAATATACTGGGTCGGGATAGAGATACATCACTGTGGGCGCCTTGGCGTTGATACCATAGCCGAAACGTGCTGTGACTGCCTGAGGCACAAGGTCGAATGAGAAATTGAAACGCGGTGAGATTACACTCTTGCCGTCGATGTTGTCGTAACGGGCGCCAAGCTTTGCATTGAGCATCCTGTTCCCTCCTATTGCATGGCTGTAGCCGTCTTCTGCATATACACCAAGCTGGTTGATGAAGGGAATGTCATAATAAGGTCTGGGTCTGTATGAAGCATAGTTCTCGGCACCGCGGTAAGCGGGAGGTGTATCGCCCAGGAATATCTTACCGTCGCCGATATTTCCGTCGGTCTTGAAATCGGCACCGATGAGTATATGGTTGTTGATGTTGCCCCACTGCTTGTTGAAATCGGCCTTCAGCTGTGCGAATGCGTTGATTTCGTCACCGTAGATTTCGTACATGCTGAGTCCGGAGCTTACCAGATGCATGTCCTTGTCCATATCCTCTGCAGGAATGGCTGTCATCTTGTTTCCGTTGATATCGAAAACATCCTTGTCGGAGATGTTGGATACCACTGCGCCGTCGGTGAGGATTGGAGTATACATCTGCTTGCTGCCGCTGAAATTCTCCTGATAGTATTCGTATTTGTCGGCGTATGAAGCGGAAAGTGTGTACTTGATGGTTTTCAGCCAGCCCTTGTTTACTGTGAGTGTACCATTGCTGTTGAACCTTACCGACTTTTCGTTGCCGTTTGCAGCAACGTTGTTCATGAAGTCGTCGGGGTTGGGCTCGGTGGTATCTTTGTTCAGACCGAAGCCGAGAGATGTTGTGGTGGTGAGTGCGTTGCCGAAAGTCTTGGTCCACAATGCCTTCACATTTGCACGCTGGTAGTATGAATAAGCCTGGTAAAGCGATGCGGTGCTGTAGGCGTAGTCGGCTGTAAGGTTGAGTACACCTGCATTGCCGCCAAGCTTGAATCCTCCGGAAACCGCTCCCTGGTAAGTGTAGGGATTTGCTTTCACACGTATGCTCACGGGTTCGCGTCCTGCCTTTGAATGAACGATGACGGCACCCGATGTAAGGTCGCCGTATTCTACTGAAGGCACACCTCTGATGACTTCCACAGACTCGATGTTGTCGGTAGATATTCCGCGTGAGTCCACACCGCTCTGTGTAGAACCTGTGGCTCCTTCAATGGAAGGTGCAAGGCTCTGGAGGTTGGCATTAGCAGAAACAGGCGCACCGTCTACGATGATGGCCGTACCAAGGCTGTTCATCCCCTGGCCGTATGCTGCTCCACCGCCTGTACCGTCGAAAGCAGTTCTGATATTGAATGAGTTGTGCGAATTCAGGTTTGAGTTTGCAAGTGCCGCTCCGGGAAGGAATGACATCAGGTCAGTGAGCGAACTTGTCTGCATGTGGTCCATTGCCTGGCGTGAGATCTCAGATGCAGTGGAGCTGCCGCTCTTGCTCTGGGTTGCCACAACAGTCACTGCCTCGAGGCGGAAGTTGGTCTGCCTGAGCTGGAAGTCGAACTGGTTTTCCGAACCAGCGGATATCTCGACCTCGCGGGTCTCGGTCTCCATTCCTACGAACTGGACTGTGACGGTGCATTTGCCCGCATCTACATTGCGGAATTCGAATTCTCCACGTTCGTTAGTGCTGGTATATGCTTCTGAGGGCAAGAGAGCCACTATTGCAAATTCGATGGGCTCACCGCTCTCCTTTGCGGTTACTGTACCACGAATGACGGCACCTTTCTTGTCGGGTGCTGCAAACGCGTTTGCGACGATGAAGAATAGAAGATAAAGAGTCGCGATCAGTCTGTCGATTTTCATATTCATGGAATGAATGAACAAAAGAGCGCGCAATTTCGTAATAATTTGTGAATTATGCAAATGTGAGGTTTTGAGAGCCGTTTCTGCTGGATATTTTGGGTAGAATCAGAGCTGAATCTCCATTCCGCAGCGGAACTGGCTGATGCTGCTGCCAAGCTCCTGCTGAAGCAGCAGAAAGGCTTCGTCTCCGGTACAATGGCCCGTGTAGAGCTTAGAGATGCCGGCTTCACTGATGCCTGCGGCCACCCTGCGGACCTCGTCCCCGCTTGAGCGGAACAAATGGAATCCGCCTATATATGCCTTCACCGGCTGATCTGGAAACGCCTTTCTGACCTCTTCTGTGATGACATCAACACCAGCGTGAGAGCAGCTGTTCAAAATCACAAGCCCGTCGGAATCCTTAAGCACAAGCGTCTGCTCGTGAGAGAAGTCATCGGCCTGCCAGCCAAGCAGCCAGGTACGGCGGTACATGCGTGCCTTCCTGCCAACAAGCTCCAGACCAGGCGTGCTGTGCGGCACAATGAATGCTCCAGGCAGAATCTGAGTGATACCCGATGGTCTTATGATGCGGGATGCATGGCGCGAAAGCACCCCTTCCGGCATGCCGATATACCTGCCGAAGAAGCGCCTTCCAGAGTAGCAGTTTTCCGCCGCTGCAGGGCTGACATAGAAACTGGCGCTGGTATTTGCACCAAAGAAAGCATCCATCCCTAGAGAATGGTCGTAGTGGGCGTGAGAAAGCACTGCGGCATCCACTGCAGATATGTCAATTCCAAGCAGACCGGCATTCTTCAGAAAAATATCCGAGCCGCCTGTGTCCAGCAGCAGTCTCTTTCCCCCGAATTCGATATGGAAAGAAAGCCCCCACTCCCCTTGCAGCTCACCAGAGCCGATATTGTCTGCCAGAACAGTGATTTTCATGGTGCAGAAGCATCATTATGATAATCCTATTCGCAGACCGGGCGGATCACCTGCCCCATATAGCGGGGAGCATCTACAACGTATGAAAGGTCACCCTTGATAGAGGCGCTGCATGCTGCATTGGAGTGAGTGCCCAGGCTTGAGGTCCAGAAATATGAACCGTTGCAAAGGTTATTGTTATACTTATACTTCGCTTCCGGGATAAAAAGGGCATTCCTTTCATCCATTTCATTCCGGTTCATAAGCATCGTGCCCCATACACCGTTTATCTTCCTGTATTCACCGTCACACTCTTCAATCAACTCCTTAGCCTCATCGGCAGAGGGAATCCTCCACGATCCACCAAGCTTGACCTTTGCCACATCATCTTCAGCATCCAGAGAGCTCTTGTTGTCGATACCTTCTGTTGACCCCTGCACAGTACGGATTTTAGTTACCACTTCACCAGTCTCCTCATCAAGTTCTTCGTATTGAATCACAGCAATCGGAGGATTGACACTGTATTTGAGAATATGATACTGGTCGCCGTCGGCATATTTGTAGTAATACCAGTTGTAATAAACCTTGGGCTCGGTCTCAGCCCATGCATAATAATCGCCGAAATCAGAAGGGATCTCAGCTCCCATGTTGCAGGCTGCCCATTTCAAGCCGCTCGGCAGTCCAAGGTCGACAGGACCTTCTGTGAATGTAATACGTTCCACAGCATCACCTGCAATTTCGCCAGAAGCACTTTTCACCACCGGACGGAGGAAATAGCGGGTTCCCGGCTGGAGACCGGATATCTCAACCTTGAAGACATTGTCGACAGGTGGTTCATTGGACACGGCGAATGATGTCATATCGTCGACATCGGCACCATAGTATGCACCGAACTCGGCATTTTCGCCAACCTTTCCTTCAAAGGAAGCGAAAACCGTAGCTCCGGTAAACGAGACATAATAATCCTCTGAAGTAGTGACAGAAGCAGGAAGAGCCTCGTCATCATCAAACAATTCGCAGCCGCAGCACATCCAGAGCACCGCACTTGCCGCAAATATCAATGAAGAGATCCGTTTGAACATAAGTTTGAATGTTATTATGC
>JAGHVP010000159.1 GCA_018064305.1 Candidatus Equibacterium intestinale
GTGTGTTTTTTTTTTTAAAGAAACGGCGAATTTGTAGATTTTGTGTCGTGTAGTGGGCGGGGGCGTGTGATGTGTTTTGGTGCGAGGAACCCAACCGCCGAATTGGAGCCTTGGGTGCCGGCATGGTGCCCTGGAGATGCTTCTGGCAGGGGTGCGCGGAACCCAGCTGCCGAATTGGGAGAAGAGGCAAAAAATAATATGCGTGTATCAGTAAAAAATGATTAATTTTACAAAATAATGCGTGTCTGCTATACATATCACTGCCTGATGCAGAAGTTCGGTGGAATCTCAAGGTATTTCTATGAGATATTCAAGCGCGTGTCTGCAACTGAAGAGGCGGTGATGGCCCCGAGATTCAATCAGAACGAATATTTCAAGGCGGTCCTTGCAGACAGGCATGACCTGTGTCCTGGGAAGAAGTTTCCCGGAAAGTATCATCTCCGCAATTTTCTGGAGGAGATGGCGCTCAGAAAGCAGTTGCGTTCCGGTGGCTCAGCCTCCCGGCAGTCTGGCAGCCACCCTGTTGACATCATCCACCATACCGGTGAATTCCCGCTGGTGTTCCTGCACTGCAGGAAGGTGCCTGTGGTGGTGACAATCCATGACATGATTCCGGAAGAGTATCACGACAGGCGGCGCGTCTGGCAGCGCAGGATGTGCGTGAAAAAGGCCGACCATATTATCTGCGTGAGCGAATACACCAGGCAGAGCATGCTGGAATGGTATCCGGAAGTGGATCCGCAGAAGACATCGGTCATCTACCACGGCTATTCGTTCCCCGGCTTTCCCAAGGAGCGGATTATTGCCGACGACTATCTGCTGTTTGTGGGCAACCGCGGCGGCTATAAGAATTTCAATCTTATGCTGGAGGCTGTGGCGGAAATCCTGAAAGAGCGCAGCCTGAAGCTGGTGTGTGCCGGCAACCCGTTCACTGCCGCAGAGAAGCAGCTTATTGAAGGCCTGGACTTGAGGCAGAATGTGATTGAATTCGGCTTCGCCGACGATGAGGAGCTTTCTTCGCTCTACCAGTACGCCAGCCTTTTCATCTTCCCGTCAAAGCTGGAGGGATTCGGCATTCCGATTCTGGAGGCCATGAGCCACGACTGCCCGATATGCCTTAGCAACGCCTCGTGCTTCCCCGAGATAGCGCAGGATGCTGCAGACTATTTCGATCCTGACAGCCCTGAGTCTGTTGCGGCCAGTGTGAGGAAAGTGCTTGACGATGCGGAATACAGGAAGTCACTGGTGGAGAATGGGCGTGCCCGTGTGAAGGAATTCTCATGGGACAAAGCTGCCGCAGAAACACTTGAAGTGTATAAGAAAGTGCTGGAAAAATGAAGATATCCGTTGTTACAGTAAGCTACAATGCAGAAGTCTGTATTGAAAGGACCATCCAGTCGGTGCTGGGCCAGACCTGGAATGATCTGGAATATATTGTGATTGACGGTGGCAGCAAAGACCGCACTCCTGAAATAATATCGAAATATGCCGGCAGGCTGGCCTATTGGTGCAGCGAACGTGACGGAGGCATCTACTTCGGGATGAACAAGGGCATAGCGGCAGCCACAGGCGACTATGCGCTTTTCCTTAACGCCGATGACACTTTCGTGGATGAGAAAGTGGTGGAGAGGATTGCCCGTTTCCTGGAAAGTACTGCCAGCGCTGAATGTGCTGCATATCCGGAGTACGCAGCTAATGCGGAAAGTACTGCCCGCCCGGTGGACCCCACAGGTGCAGAATGCCCTGCAGGTACAGATGGTGCTGCTTGTGCAGATGGTACTTCACCCGCCGATGTGGCCTACGGCGACTTCTATTACGAATATGACTACGGCCGTTATCTGCGCCACCCGAAACCCATTGAAAAGATGGCCTGCAGCATGGCTGTGTGCCACCAGGCCACACTGGTGCGGACCACTTTGCTGAAGCAGCGCCCGTTTGATACGAAGTACCGGTTGTCTGCCGATTTCGATATGCTTTCAGACTTCTACCTGCAGGGAAAGAAGTTTGTATATATGCCTTTCCCTGTAGCGAATATGGTGATGGGAAGCGGCATGACGCACGAACATGAGGCGAAATCGGTGGCTGAATTCCAGGCAATCATGGCTTCTCACGGCCAGCCTCTCTCGGCGGGTCAGAAAGGGCTGCTCGGCAGGAAAAAGTTTATTGAATGGCTCAAGAAGGTTCTGCCGGATAAAATCCGCAGACCGATCTTCCGTTTCATTGCAAAAATATACAAGCCGCTATGACGCTGTCAGTTATCATACCAGTCTACAACTGCTCCGAGTGGGTGGACGACTGTTTGGAGTCGCTTGCCGCGCAGCATTTCAAGGATTTTGAGATTCTGGCGGTGGACGACCATGGTTCTGACGATTCCATGGAAAAGATAAGGCTTTTCGCAGCCGCCCATCCTGAGATGGACATAAAGTACCTTGCCACAGCCTGCAACAGCGGTCCGGGCGAGGCGCGCAATGTGGGCATCAGAGCGGCGGTGGGGGAGTATGTCACCTTCTTGGATGCCGACGATACGGTGCAGCCCCGGATGTTTGACAGGATGATAGAGCAGGCGCGGCTGAATAATGATGAGGTGGTGTATTGCCAGGCCCGCCAGATATTTCCCGACGGGCATGTGAAGCTTCTTAAGAATCCTCCTTATTTCAGCAGGAGTCAGTTCCTCAAAAGTTATGTGGGAGGCATCTGGAACGGATGGCTCATGAAGACAGAGTTCCTTAGGCGGCACGACCTGCTGTTTCCTCCGTTCCATGCCAGTGAAGACAGCGCTTTCGCGGGTGCTGCTATCCTGATGGCAGAGAAAGTGTCGTGTGTAGAGGAGCCTTTGTATAACTATCTGGTCCACAGCCAGTCTGTAAGCCGGAAGAAAGACAGCGGCAAGGCTGCCCAGAAGCGCGCCGCATTCCGCTGGCTTATCGGTTATGCAAAGCAGAAAGGTGTGTATGACTCCAACAAGGGTGCCCTGCAGTGGCTCTATCTTAAAAAGGCAGTGCTGGTGCCGTTCGTTGAAAGATTCAAACGCTGAAGAATGGTATGAAGAAAATCAGAATAAATTTCGCCGACTTCTGGAACGGGTTCAACCCCACCGACAACTTCATATACAACACTCTGAAGAAGCGCTACGAGATAGAGATTGCAGAGCAGCCCGACTATCTGTTCTTCTCTGTCTTCGGTGAGAGCAACCTGCAGTACGACTGCATAAAGATCTTCTATACGGGAGAGAACCAGAGCCCGGACTTCAACCTCACCGACTATGCGGTAGGGTTTGAAAAGCTTGAGTTCGGCGACCGCTACCTCCGCTTCCCATACTGCTATGTGCAGAGCAGCTCGCGCAGGCTGGAAAGCAAACACCTGCAGCCGGCAAAAGCGGCGGAAAAGGAGTTTTTCTGCAACTTCATCTATTCAAACAACAATGCCAACCCCATCCGCGACAAGTTTCTCGACGCTTTGAGCCAGTACAGACCCGTGCAGTCGGCAGGACGCTGGCGCAACAATGTCGGAGGCCCCGTGGCAGACAAGCTCGCATATCAGAGCCGCTGCAAGTTCAGCATCGCTTTCGAAAACTGCTCGCATCCCGGCTATATCACTGAAAAGCTCTGCGATGCATTTGCAGCAGGCACTGTCCCCATCTACTGGGGAGACCCCACCGTGGCAGAGACATTCAACCCGCACTCTTTCATCAACTGCAACGACTTCGCCTCGATAGACGAGGTGGTAGCCCGCGTGAAAGAGGTGGATGCAGATGATGCGCTGTATCAGAAGATGATGGAGACTCCGGCGCTGCAGCCGGGGGCTCTTACCTACGAAGATAATTACAGCCGCCTGGAGGAATTCCTATCAAACATAATGGAGCAGGATCCGGCCTCGGCGCGCAGGTTCAGCCGCGACTACTGGCAGAGGCGCTACGCAGAACGCCGCAAGGCTTATCTCAAGGCATTCGGCAATTCGCCCCGCGGCATCGCAGAGCGCATCTACAAAAAGTTTTTCGACAAGAAACGCGGCAGCGGCAAGCTGCGCTGGGCACTTGACCGGTTTCTGAAAAAGAGAGTGTTACGTAACTCCTAAGCCTCTGCGGTTTCTTTCTTCCTGCCCCTTATGCCTCTGGCAATGAAGAATGCGATTACAAGCACCATTGCGCCCAGGGAGGCGAGGGAGAGGGCATTGCCCTTGCGGATGCTGTCGGGATCGAACACAAACTGAATCTGGTGCTCACCTGCAGGGATATACATGGCGCGCAGGACGTAGTCCACACGGAAATGCTCTGCCGGTGTGCCGTCTATCGAAGCCTTCCATCCATAAGGATAATAAACCTCTGAGAACACAGCCAGACCGTCTGTGGCAGAATTTGATACGTATTCCAGCTTGTTCGGCTGCGAAGCTGTAAGGCTGATGGAGGCGGTGGAATCTGTGGCTGGAGCGAACTGCTCTGCGAAGCTGCCGAACTTGGTGATGTCAACAACCGCAGTGGTGGCGGGATCTATTGTGTAGAGGGCGTCGCACTCCTGGTCGGGGGTGCTTACAGTCTGAATCTCTTTCACGAACCATGCGTTGCCGAGTGCGCCTGGGTTGAGCTGAGGTACTGCGTCATTTCCCTGAGGAATGATGTAGTACTTGCAGTTGAGCATGTTGAGCACGCCAGGAGTCATCTTGGAAATATGGCGGTCTATCAGGTCCTGATAGCGGCGCAGCTTGGCTGAGAAATATCCGCCGAGTGACTTGAACCTGTATGAAGTTACAGCATCGCTGAAGGTGTTGGCGGCAACGTTGAGCACTCTGAAGTTGGGGTCGGGGTCCTGTGCCAGAATCTTCTCCCAGTTCTGCTCGGGAAATGCCTTTGCCATGACTGTCTTCGATGTGAAGACGCTGTCGTTGCAGAAACGTCTGTCAACAGGCCACATGTCGGCTACCACAAGCACTGTGAGAATGGCCCCGAACACAGTAGTCTTGATCTTGTCATTTGCGTAGAGCCATACAAGCAGGGCGGCAAGAACTATGAAAAGTAACGACCTCCATGCGTCTGCGGTAAGCATCTGCTGCCTCTGTGCGATGAGCGAGCCGTACCACCACTCACCCGAGAACTGTGCGTCGCCCGGTGCTGTGAAGTTGATGAGCGAGCCTCCCAGCAGTGCAAATACCAGACAGATGCCGCCCGTGATTCCGGCAGCCCAGTAGATGCCGTGCAGGATCTTTTCCTTGGCGGCTTCCTTGCAGGCAACTGCCTTTACAGCCAGGAAACCGAGCAGAGGGATGGTTATCTCTGCCACAATCAATATCGACGACACTGTCCTGAACTTGTTGTAGAGGGGGAAGTGGTTGAAGAACAGTCGTGTGAACGGCATGAAGTTGCTGCCCCATGAAAGCAGTACAGAGAATATTGTGGCTGCTATGAGCGCCCATTTGTAGGGGCCTTTGGTGATGAACAGTCCGAGTATGAACAGGAAGCAGATTATGGCACCTGCATACACGGGGCCTGCCGTGAACGGCTGGGTGCCGCGGTAGGTGGGAGCCATTTCGCAGAACTCCTTTGCCGATGCCTTGGGCACTCCGGCCTTGACAAGGTCGTTGAAAAGCACACTGTCAGTGCCTACATTGTAGCCCGATGCGGCACCCATGAAGTTGGGGATGAGCAGGGTGAATGTCTCGTCTATGCCATAGCTCCATGCAGTGGCATAGCCAAGGTCCAGACCGTTCTGCCTGTCAGCTGTACTGCCGGCATCTCCGCCTGAGCTGAGTTCCGAGTGGCCGCCGCGCATCGTTTCGGTCACGTATTCCTTGTTTGCAAAGACATTTGCGCTGCATGCGCCCATACCGATTGCCAGCGAAACGGCAAATACGGCCGCGGCGATGCCGAGGTCCTTGTATCTCTTTTCCTTAATATGGATATAGATTTCAGCACATGCCAGCACTCCCATCAGCATGAACATATAATATGACATCTGAGGGTGCGGGGTGAATCCCATTATCATGAAAAACATGGTGAGGAAGCTGCCCCAGCCGTATTTCTTCTTGAAAATCAGGATCATGCCGACAAGTACCAGGGTCATCCATGTGATAGATGTGCATTTCGTATTGTGGGTTGCGGCAATAATGATCATGAAGTAGGAGGAGAGTGACACGGCAAATGAACCTGCCACGCTGGTGAGCCTCTCCACGCCGAACGCACGCATCAGGACGTAGAATGCCACCAGATAGAAGAAAAGTATCATCAGGCTGTTGCGGTGACCCCACTGGAAAAATCTCTGGAACGGGCGCAGGATGGTGCTCACGGCATATTTACCGCCGCCCAGCTGGTAGTTGGGCATTCCGCAGAACATAGAGCTGTTCCACCAGGTGGTTTCGCCGGTTGCCTTGCTGAATTCCACACTCTCGTGTACTGCCGCCGTGGCCTGGATGTTGTCGCTGCCGCAGATGATCTTGCCGCCCAGGACGGGTGAGAAATACACGCAGGCCGCTATGAGGAACAATGCAATTATGCCGGCCTCGGGCAGATATTTTTTCCAGTTGATGCTTTTCATGTCGTTGTGGCTGTGATGGGGCGGCTACTTAAGCAGCCCTTTCAGAATTTCGTTGGTTACTTTGCGCATTGCTGTCTGGGTGGCTGTGTTGGAGCGGCTACTTCAGCAGCCCCTTCAGTATTTCATTGGTGACTTTGCGCACGGCAGTCTGTGTGGCTGTGTTGGCGGCTTTCTTCACGGCAGAGCTTGCCTTCTTTGCTGCGGTGCTCTTGGTGGAAGTGCTCTTCTTGGCAGTCGAGGTTGATTTCTTTGCGGTTGAAGTTGATTTCTTTGCAGTTGAGGTTGCCTTCTTCGCTGTGCCGGTGATGTTCTTGGCTGCCTGGGTGGCCAGGCTGCGTGCGAAACTGGTGGCAGCGGCGCCTATCATCGTGCCGAAGATGGTGCGTTTTATGCCGCTTGACTTGCCCTTCTTGGCTTTTTCCTTCTCGGCAGCCTTCTTCGCCTTTTCTGCTTCTTTCTCTTCCTGCTCTATCGCTTTCTGGGCGGCTTTTTCGGCTGCTGCATACTGCTCTGTCAGTACTTCATAGGCGCTTTCACGGTCGAAGAAGCTGTCGTAGTTCTGGATGTTCTGAGGCGCTTTTTTGTTGATGTCAAGCCGCTGTCCCTCTGAAATTGCTCCGATAGAGCTGAGAGGGAAGAGTATCTTGGCGCGCTGCACCACTGACGGAGCGCCCTTCTCGTCAAGGAACGATACCAGCGCTTCTCCTGTTGAGAGCTCCATGATGGCATCTGCTGTATTGAACGACGGATTTTCGCGGAATGTCTCTGCAGCTGTGCGTACTGCCTTCTGGTCTTTGGGAGTGAAGGCGCGCAGGGCGTGCTGTATGCGGTTTCCGAGCTGGCCGAGGATCTCTTCGGGTATATCTGTGGGGGACTGTGTCACGAAATATACACCGACTCCCTTGGAACGGATAAGGCGGACAACCTGCTCGATCTTCTGTGTGAGTGCCTTGGGGGTGTCGGTGAAGAGGGTGTGTGCCTCGTCGAAGAAGAATACCAGCTTGGGCTTGTCAAGGTCACCGACCTCGGGAAGGGTGGTGTAGAGC
>JAGHVP010000138.1 GCA_018064305.1 Candidatus Equibacterium intestinale
TCTATGAAGTGAGGTTCAAGAACACCCGCAAGATGGTGTACCGCAACGATACCGGGCAGAATCTGAAACAGGGCGACCTGGTGGTTGTAGAGGCCGTCACCGGACATGACCTTGGCATCGTCACACTCGAAGGTGCCGTGGTACTGCGCCAGCTGGCCCGCCACAAGATCAATCCCGAGACAGCCCAGTTCAGAAAGATATACCGCAAGGCAAAACCGCTGGATGTAGAGCGCTGGCAGGAGGCTATCGCCCGCGAGCACAGCACCATGATACGTGCCCGCCAGCTTGCCGACCGCCTTGGCCTGCAGATGAAGATAGGTGACGTAGAGTTTCAGGGAGACGGGTCGAAGGCCATCTTCTACTATATTGCAGACGAGCGTGTGGACTTCCGCCAGCTCATCAAGGACTTCGCAGAAGAGTTCCATATCCGCATCGAGATGAAGCAGATCGGTGCCCGCCAGGAGGCAGGCCTGATAGGCGGAATAGGTGTGTGCGGACGCCCCCTCTGCTGCTCGCAGTTCATGGCAGACTTCAAGTCTATCACCACACAGGCCGCGCGCTGCCAGGACCTCTCGCTCAACCCGCAGAAACTGGCCGGTCAGTGCAGCAAGCTCAAATGCTGCATCAACTATGAGGCTTCTGTATATATCGACAGCCATAGGAACCTTCCCGATGTCCGCGAACCGCTCGAGTTCAAGGACGGCCAGGCATATCTGGTAAAGACAGATGTGCTTGCAGGCACTATGTGGTTCTCTTACGACAAGGGTAACATGGCCAACATGTTCCCTCTCACAGCCGCACAGGTGCGCGAAATCAAAGAGATGAACCGCCGCGGCAGCAAGGGCGACCAGGTGCTGGAGAATGCGGCGAAGGGCGATTCCGAGCCTGAATTCGTGACAGCTGTGGGCGACGACAGCATCTCACGCTTCGACGAGGCCCGCAAGAGCAACCGCCGCCGCAAGCAGCGCGGAGAAAGGCATGGTGGCGAACGCAGGGCAGAAGAAGGCAGCTCTGAAGGCGGTAAGTCTGAAGAGCGCAGGCAGAATGAGCACAGGCGCGAAGACCGCAGGCCTGAAAAGCAGCAGGAAGGCAGGAACGACAGGCAGCAGGAGGGCAAGGGTGAAAACCGCCCTGAGCGCCACGGCGACGAGCGCCGCCGCGACAACCGTGACCACCACAGGCACCACGGCGGAGAAAACCGTACGAAAGAGCAACCAGCACACAAGCCGCAGAATGAGAGCAATTAGCCGCCTGACCGCACTGCTTGCAGCCGTATGCCTCTGTGCAGTGTCGTGCAACAACCCGTATGAGGATTTCAAGATCCACACCGGCCTCACACAGGAAGACCTTGCCATAGGTGTGAGCTTCGACTTCCCCATGGACAGCCTGCTCACCTACACCACTGCAGTGGCGGCCCGCCTGGATATAAGCGACGGCAGCAAGAGTGCGCTGGACTTGCGCTTCAACATCATAAATCCATCTTTCGAATCGTTTGAAGAGACTGTGTCGTTCCCTATTGTCACAGGACGCAGCCAGGTGGGATGCAATCCTGCAAAATTAGGCATCAGGTCGCGCCGCGCCGGACAGCTGCTCGACCAGCAGTGGGGCTGGCGCAAAGACATCAGCTGCGACACGGTGCCGGGGCGCTGGAGAGTGATAATATTCCCGGCCGACTCAACCGATGCCCGCATCATCAAAGCTCTGGGATTCACATATAAAGGAATTGGTACAAACGCGAATGATTCGCGCATGTACCAAATAAACGAAGAGTAATATGGGAAAAGACAAACTCAGGAAATTTGCCGAAAACGAAACTTTCACATGCCTCGTCCAGCCCGACAACGAAACAATGCTTGCCGGCGACCATCCTCTCAAGGGGCACTGGAACAGTGAAATATTCCATAACAGCAATCCCATAGTGCTGGAGCTCGGATGCGGAAAAGGTGAGTATACCATAGCCCTCGCACAGCGCAACCCCGATATCAACTACATAGGTGTCGACATCAAGGGAGCGCGACTCTGGAAAGGGGCCAAGTTCGCCACCGAACACAATATGCCCAACGTGGCGTTCCTGCGCACCCGCATAGACTTCATCAAAGCCATCTTCGGAGAAAACGAAGTGAGTGAGATCTGGGTCACTTTCGCCGACCCTCAGCCTAAGCGCCCCAACAAGCGCCTCACCTCCCCCATCTTCCTGGACCGCTACCGCACCTTCATGAAGCACGACGGTATAGTGAACCTCAAGACCGACAGCCTGCTGCTGCACGAATATACAGTGGAGGTGGCAAACGGGCAGGGTCTGGAGATTATCGAGCAGAACGCCGACATCTACGGCACCGGACGCGTCACTGAAGACGACATCCTGAACGTGAAGACCTTCTACGAGCAGCAGTTCCTTGCCCAGGGCAAGCCCATCACCTACATGGCCTTCAGGCTGAACAAGTAAGAAGGTCTCATTTTGACATGTGACGGCAGGTTACTGGAGCAACGAAATCTTCTCCTGGACGCCGGCTATTCTGGCCTCAGCGTCGGGATGACCCTGACGGAGAGCTTCCCGATAGAAAGTGATGGACTTCTCGTAGATTCCCTTACGATAGTCGGTCACAGATGCGCGGTCTTTCTTTCCCTTGATGGTGAAGTCGCCACCATCCGCCAGACTTTCAAACTCCAACCCAGCCTCATACAGAAGACGGGTCTGCCTCCTGACTATTTCATCCAGCTGGTTTTTCTGGCTCAGGATGAGATCGTTCTGTTTCTTGAGGTTTTCCTGCTGATTCAGAATCGTATCTTTCTGAGTCTCAATGGTGGCACTCTGTTCGCCGACCACCTTCTTCAGCTGCTCAATTTCCTGTTCCTGATTGGCAATAGTCTGCCTGAGAGTCTTAATGGTGGATGTGGCGATGGCAAGGTCCTTGTTGAGCTTCCTTGCCTGCTGCGCCTCCTTCTCCAGCCGGTCTATGCGCTCCTTGATGGACTGGATGTTGTCTGATATCCTGTCTGCCTGAGACTCTTCGGCAACGCCGTTCTCAATGTTGAGCTGAAGGCTCAGCGTCTGGCAGTTGATGGTCGACAATTCTTCAAGTATTGAGTTCAGTTCCTCGTTCTGCGCGGCGTAGTTCTCCTGCATCGCTTTGAGTGACTCTTTCAGTTCCTGGTTTTCCTGTTCAGAGGCATCCAGAACCTCTTTCTTTACAAGCTTACCACAAGAGGTAAGAACCATGGCGAGTAAAGCGCCAATGATGATTAATCTGCTATTTTTCATATGGTATTTTTTTGGATGAAAAGATTCAGACTTTTCGGAAAGAGAGACTGTCTGCAAGAACCGATAATATCTCTTTTGCTCTGCACCCGGCAAACGGCGAAAGGGCCTCGATAGCCTTTGAAGTGTGCTCTTCAAGGATATTCTGGGCATATTCGATGCCGCCGTTGTCGCGCACGAACTCAAGCATGCCATCGTACTGTCCATTCTCTATGCGTGCCACAATATCGGCACGGGCGGCAGCACCAGCATTTTCGAAAGCACCAAGAAGCGGAAGGGTGATCTTGCGCTCACGCACATCCTGAAGCACAGGCTTGCCGATTGCAAGCTCTGGTGAATAGTCCAGGATATCATCGCGCATCTGGAAGGCCAGCCCCAGATAGCGTGCATATTCGCGCAGTTTTTCAAAAGGTTCCGGCGGGCAGTTCACAGAGTGTGCACCGCACATCACAGAAACCATGAACAGGCTGGCCGTCTTGCGGGTGATGATCTGTATATAATCATCGTAGCAGGTATCCATGGCGGCAGCCTTCTCAATCTGAATCATCTCCCCTTCTGCAAGATCATTCAGGCAATTTGAGAAATAACGGATTACCTCCCGGTCGTCACCTTCGGTAAGCAGGTCCACGGCACGCGAAAGCCAGTAGTCACCTATCAGCACAGAAGCAGTTGGAGATACCATAGCACTTACAGTGGGAGCCCCGCGGCGGACCGGGCTTTCGTCGGCCACATCATCGTGGAGCAGGGTGGCAGTATGTATCATCTCGCAGCTGGTGGCGAAACGGATGGTGTTTTCACGGCACTCACCTCCGCAGAGACGTGCCGCAAGCATACAAAGCAAAGGGCGCAGCTGCTTTCCGCTGCGCTCTGTAAGATAACCGTTGATTTTGTTGAGGATGTCAACACGCGACAAGAGCTGGCTCTGAAGCAGACTGGTGAATTTCTGCCAGTCATCTGCCAGATATGCCTTCGCCGCCTCGATCATATTCTACAGGAAAATTGCAAGAGACAGCTGCAGGCATGTGGCATTCTTGCGCTCGATGCCCTGTATCTTTGCAGCATACGCCTCAAGGTTGGCTACATATCCGAAATTCCAGTCGTAAGACACAGCTACCTGCACCCTGTTGAAGATGTCCACTCCGCCGCCAAGCCCCAGACCATATGCGATACGGCTGGGATCAGTGGCGAAATCGAGCATTCTGCGCCCGACTTCGGTATCACCGTGCACTTTGCTGGAAAAATCATAGCCGACATAGGGAGAAACCTGCAGGAAAGGGCGGAAGATCACAAAGTCTATCCCCCACTGCACTGCAGGAGCTAACCTGAGATAACCCATACGCCAGGCTGTGGCGTCGTCTACGGTGGTGCCGCAGATGTTGTAGAGCAGTTCCGGCTGGAGCTTGAATCCATTCCAGGAGTCTGTCTGGTAGCCGACGCCTACATTGAAACCTGTGTATGTTGCAAAATATGTCTTGCTGAAAACTTCAGACACAGCGGTAGCTATGTCTGTATTGAGGTCAAGATTGGAGTTACTCATACCGGCTTTGATAAGCCAGTCGCCTTCTGCACTTGCCTGGAAGGCAGCGCCAAGAGACAACAGCAATGCCATTGCCGATGCGATAATCCTTTTCATGACTGAAGAATATTACAGGAGAGATTCCACCTTCTCAACGATGGCTGCCTTGGGGTTGGCACCCACGAGACGGTCTGCCAGCGCGCCGTCCTTGAAGAAGAGGAGTGTGGGGATGTTGCGCACACCATACTCCATAGGAAGGTCCACTGCATCGTCGACATTGCATTTGCCCACGATTACGCGGCCTTCATATTCAGCTGCAACCTCGTCTACCAGAGGAGCGATAGCGCGGCAGGGACCGCACCATGTTGCCCAGAAATCAACAAGCATGGGCTTGCCTTCTGCCAATAACTCTTTGAAGTTTGAATCTGTTATCTCTACCATGATCTGAAATTTTATGTTATGTCTTACAAATTTAAATATAAATATGGAATTGTCAAGCGCCGGATGTTACACCGTCTGCTCGATATTCCAGGTGAATGCACGCACACCCACTTCCTTGTTCCTGAGGTCCAGCTTCCTGACTGTATTGAGAAGTTCCTCTACGCGGTCGTCATCCACGACAGTGATGACAGCCGAGTTCATCTCGGGCCAGGTATGGGTGCCGCGGCGGGGCTCACCGCCGTTGGTGCCCCTTCCCTGCACATTCTCGAAGAATGTGAAACCGGAAATCCTGAGCTCGTCGAGCATATATTCCACGCGCTCTGTGTTCGCCTGGTTGAATACAATAAATACTGCTTTCATATCTCTATTCCTCCTCGTCGGTTGACAGTTGCATGAAAATATATTCCTTACGTTTCTTCTCCTGCTCGGCACGCTCGCTGTTGCGGCAGAGCACTGCATAGAATACAGGTACCACAATCAATGTGATGAATGTAGACACCAGCAGACCGCCTATGACCACAATACCCATAGGGCGCCACATCTCGGATCCTTCACCGTTGCTCAATGCCATAGGCACCATACCGAGCACTGTGGTGAGAGCTGTCATGAGCACAGGACGCAGACGTGAACGGCCTGAAAGTGCGATAGCCTCCTTGAGGTCGTAACCGCGGTCACGCATGAGGTTGATGTAGTCTACCAGCACGATACCGTTCTTCACCACGATACCAACCAGCATTATCACACCCAGCGCACCGATAAGGTCGAGAGATGTGTTCGTTATCCACAACGCCAGGATCACACCTGTGAGGGCGAACGGCAGGCTCATCATGATGATGAAAGGTTTCGAGAACGACTCGAACTGCGATGCCATCACCACATACACAAGCATGATGACCAGAAGAATCAGGCCTATCATGTCGCCGAACGTCTTCTGCTGGTCTTCATAGTCACCGGCAAGGACAGTGTTTACAGTGTTGGGCAGGCTCACCTGCGTCATTGCGCCTTCTATCTGCGCTGCCAGCTCGCCGAGCGAAACCTTATAGGGAGTTACGCTCACCTTCACATAACGCTGACGGTTCTTGCGCTCGATTGTAGGGGGTGCGAAGTAGTCTTCTACTGTAGCAACTTCACCCAGCTTCACAATCTTGCCGGTGGGTGTGGGGATGCTCATGTCGATGATGTCTGAGAGCGAGTTGCGGTCTTCTTCCTTCAGGCGGACCACGATGTCGTACTCGTCACCGTCTTCTTTCAGGTATCCCACTGTCTGGCCGCTCACACGGTTGCGGACGTATGTGGATACCGTTGCAGAACTGAGTCCGAGAGCCGAGGCTTTCTCCTTATCTACCGTTATCTTGAGCTCTGGACGGTCTTTGGCACGGCTGATGATGACGTCACGCGCACCCTTGACATTGTTCTTGATGGCGTTCCTGATCTCTGTGGCAGCGATGTTGGTCTCGTCGAAGTCATATCCGTAGATTTCCACGTCCACGGTAGAGCTTGAGTTGCCCATACCGCCCGATACGGCGCAGCTTGAAGTGACGATTTCGGGATATTGTGCCAGCTCGCCGCGGATCACCTCAGCAATCTCGAAGATAGAGCGTTCACGCTCGTTCTTCTTGTTGCAGACGATAGTCATCGAGATGGTGTTGTTGGTGGTGCTTCCCGCAAAGATTGCAGATGCACCGCTGTTGTCGTTGGTACCTGCAGTTGTGGCGATACGCTCCATCTCTGGCACAAGCTCTTTGATGCGGGCCTCGAGGGCGCGGGCAGTCTTGAGTGTCTGCTCGATGCGCGTACCGTTCTGCAGCTCGATGTTCACGCTGAGACGGCCGTTATCTGTCTGCTGCATGAAGTCTGTACCGATCTTGCCGTTGATTGCAGGAAGCAGCGATACAATGAACACTGCAAGTGCCACAATCAAAGTGGCGGCCTTGTGGCTGAGGCAGAAACGGAGCAGGCGTGCGTATGCATTATCGATCTTGTCAAGAAGGCCCACAACATATTTCTGATACCAGCCGTCGTTCTTCTCACAGTCTACCAGATGGCCTTTCTCATCCACCTTCACCTTGCGCGCCTTGAGGAGCTTCGATGAAAGCATAGGGGTGAGCGAGATTGCCACGATGGTTGATACAGACACCACGATGGTCACAATCCAGCCGAGTTCCTTGAAGAGGATACCTGCAATTCCCTTGAGCATTGTAAGGGGGATGAACACTGCTGCGATTACCAGTGTGGTGGCGATTACGCTGACCCATACCTCGTTGGTTGCATAGATTGCCGCCTCGCGCGGGTTGCTGCCCCTTTCGATATGTTTGGTGATGTTTTCAAGCACCACGATGGCATCGTCCACCACCATACCGATTGCCACTGTAAGTGAGCAGAGCGAGATGATGTTGAGCGAGCTGCCTGTTGCCCAAAGGTATATGAATCCTGCTATCAATGCGATAGGGATTGTGACACTGATGATGAGTGTGGCTCTCCACTTGCCCAGGAAGAAGAACACCACCAGCACCACGAACAGCAGCGCGTAGAGGATTGATTCCTCAAGGGAGTTGATAGAGTCCTGTATCTCTTCAGAAGAGTCGAAGAGCATCTGGACGTCGATGTCGGAAGGGAGCCCCTTCTGTATCTTGGCCATCTCTTTCTGTGCGTCGCGGCAGATCTGTACTGTATTGGCACCGGACTGCTTGGTGATCATCATGCGCACACCGTCGCGGCCGTTGATCTTCTCGTCCATCGAAAGGTCTTTGATAGTGTCCCTGACTGTGGCCACATCCTTCACGAACACCTTCTGTCCGAGGGGTGTCACTGTCACCACGATGTCCTCTATCTCACGGCTCTCTGCATATTCGCTGCGCACCTCGAGGTTGTACTGCTCGCGGTCCATCTTCACAACGCCGCTCGAGAGGTTGAGGTTGTTGCTGCTGATTGCGGTGCCTATGGTCTCCAACGGAATGCCGAATGCATCCAGCTTCTGCTGGTCGATATCCACATACACATAACGGTCGGGCGCACCTGATACAGAGATGTTACCGATACCGTCAACTCGGTTGAGCTGGGGAATCACCTCGTCGTTCAGGATCTTCTCCAGACCTGCGTAGCTCTCCTTTGCTGTGATGGCGTAGCCCATGATAGGCATCGCGCTTGAGCTGAACTTGAAGATGTAGGGGTTCATACAGCCCGAAGGCAGGTTGTCTTTCAGCATATCCACATAAGAGCGGATATCGTTCATCACTTCTGAAAGGTCGGTGCCCCATTCCATCTCCAGCATCACCATAGAGTAGTTGTCTTTCGAAGTGGAGGTCATCTCTTTGAGGTGGTCCACAGAGTTGAGGCTGTTCTCTACCAGCTTGGTGACGTTGGTTTCTATTTCGGCAGCGCTCGCACCGGGATAGGTGGTAAGCACTGTTACAAACGGAGGATCCATCTCCGGGAACCGGTCAATAGGCAGCTTGGAGAAGCCGAATATGCCTATGATGATCACCGCCACGAATATCAGCAGTGTGGTGACCGGTTTGTTTATCGCTGTTTTATATATACTCATCTCTTATCCTCTAGAAAGTTTTGGCAACATTCAGTTTCGAACCGTCCACAAGTTTCTCTGCACCTGTGGTGATGACTTCAGCACCTTCCACGATCTCGTCGGCCACAACTTCGATCATATCGTCGAAACGCTGGCCCACTGTCACGAACACGCGTTTTGCCACGCCGCCGTCGTTGAGATATACATAGCGCTCGTTAGAGCCCACCATCTTCTGGACAGACTGGTAGGGCACAAGCATTGCGGTGTCCTGACCAAGTTCGAGTGCAGTGTGGACATACATACCGGGGCGGAGTCTCTCACCGCTGTTGGGGATGCGCACCTTGATAGAGAATGTGTGGCTGGCAGCATCCACTGTGGGATAGACCACCTCTACTGTAGCGGGGAACACCTCGTCGGGATAGATGTCAGACTTGACGTCTACCTTCATGCCTGCCTTCACCACCGGATAATATGTCTCGGGGATGTTTGCAAGTGCCTTCAGCACGCTGAGCTGGGTAAGCTCGAGAATGGGCTGCTGGCCGCCGTATAGCTCGCCGTCCTCGTAGTACTTGGCTGAAATTACACCGCCGAACTCTGCCTTCACGAATGTGTTGGCCTCGAGGAATACCATGTTTTCCTTTGTCTGGTCGTAGCTGAGCTTGGTCTTGTCGTAGGTCTGCTGTGAAACAGCACCAGAACCTACAAGCGCCTCCATGCGGCTGAGCTCGAGCTCGAGGTTGGTGTAGGTGAGCTTGGTGGTGTTGTACTGCTGCTGGTCCATCCTCACAAGATTCTGGCCGCGGCCCACGCGTGAGCCCACTTCAACATATATATGCTCGATATGTCCCGTTACGCTGGGAGCTACGCTCATCTTCTGGTAGCCCTGGAGGACTGTTGATACATCAATTGTGCGGTCTACCTGCTGAGGGTGGAGGATTGTGGTCTCGACCAGCTCCTGGCGCTCTGCCACCGCTGCCTTCTCTTCTGTTCCGGGCTTGCAACCTGTGGCTGATATCACTGCCACACAAGCCATCAATAATGCAATCTTTTTCATTATATATGTCTTCTATTTTTTGTTCAAAAGTTTTTCAAGTTCTATCTGGGCGTTGACGAATTGAAGTATCGCCTGGATGTAGTTGCTCTGCGCGCCGATAAGCTCTGTACCAGACTGGGTGAGCTCCATTGCAGAGGCATATCCCTGCTCGAATTTCTTAGAGACATTGTCAAACACTCTCTGTGTCACGTCCATGTTCTTGAGCTGGGCGTTGTAGGTGTCGTATGCCGAGCTGAGGTTGTAGCAAAGCTGGCGGTGCTGCACCAGAAGGGCCTTTTCGGTGTTGCTCAGGGTGTTGAGCGACTTCTGGTAGGCATCGCGCGCCGCGTTGATGTTCATATTGGACTTGAGGCTGGTGAAGAGAGGGATGGTGAGCGTTGCTCCGATCATGTTGGGAGGTGTCATGTTCATTGTCTTCTCGTCACTCAGATACATCTTGTGGCTGTACTGGTGGTACGCTGCCAGTGTAGGGGTTGTGGCCAGCTTGGCTGCAGCGAGCTGCTTCTTGCCAAGCGCGGCGTTCTGCTCTGCCAGCTGGTAGCCGTAGTTGTTGCGGACATCGAAATCCTCTGTGAGGAGCAGCAGGAAATCATCGATGGCCATAAGGTCTTCAAGCTTGTCGGTGAGCACTATCTCTGAATCCACGTCAAGGTCAAGCTGGAGACGGAGTGAGTTGTAAACCATCTCGAGAGAGCGCTTGTTGCTTGCCACGCTGTTTTCAAGCTGCGCCACCTGCACTGCAATCTGGTCTGCTGCGGTCTGCTCTGCCGCACCCACCCTTACAGAGGTCATGGTCATATCATAGAGCCTGTTGAGATTTTCCAGATTGAGGTTGAGGAGCTCGAGTACCTCCTGTGATACCAGGGCCGAATAGTATAATGTCTTCACCTGGGTGGTGATGTCCTGCTCTGACTGCTTCAGGTTGATATCTGACATCACTTTCGAGATTTCGCTGATCTGTGCCGCCACGAACAGAGGGCCTCCGAACGCCAGCGAAGTGCGTACACCTGTGTTGATGTATGGAGGCATGGCGATAGTCATTCCTCCGAGGTCCATCTTATAGCCGAGGAAATCGGAATATTCTCCCGATGCAGAAACCTGCGGGAGCATCTCTGCTATCGCAGCCCATTTCTTTGCCTTTGCAGCCTTTACGTCCAATGCAGCGTTGGCAAGTGTGATGTTGCGGTCAACAGCCATCTGCTGCGCTTCTTCCAAGGAGAGGGACAGAGTCTCCTGCTCCTGTGCGAAAACACTTGTGGAAAGCGCTCCGCAGAGGAGGAATGCGCCTGCCGACAAGATAACTCTACTGATGATTCTATGCATGTTCATATAATTTTGGCAAAATTAATATTTTGCCGCAATGAACGTGCCAAAGATGTGCGGAAAACGTGATTAAAGTTGCTCCTCCACCGATTTTTCATGAATCAGACGGAAAACCTCCTCTGCGAAATCAGGATCCAGCCCCGCTCCCGCAGCCTCTTTCCTGCATGCTTCCAGCAACTTGTCGTAGCGGTCGCTTACAAAAACCGGAATAGAGCTGGCTTTCTTGATGCCGCCGATCTTTCTCGAAACCTCCATGCGCTGCGCCAGAAGCGCTATCAGACTCGTATCGATTTTGTCAATCTCTTCACGGAACACTGCCATTTCTGCAGTTGCTGCCACAGGTCCGCGCCTGCTGATACGCCGCAGGATCTCACCCAGACGGGCCGGGGTGATCTGCTGTGCCGCATCGCTCCTGGCCTCTTCAGGCCGGCAGTGCGCCTCTACGAACAGTCCGTCGAAGTTGAGTGCCACCGCCTTGTCTACAAGGTCTTCAACAAGGGCCGCCCTTCCTGCAATATGGCTCGGGTCGCAGAGCAGCCTGAGTTCGGGATGGCGCCGCTTCATCTCCATAGGGATGCTCCAGATGGGGCTGTTACGGTAGATTGAATCTTGATATGTATAAAAGCCCCTGTGTATCAGGATAATATCAGCAAGGCCCGCATTTGTGAGACGGTCAAGCGCGCCGCACCATAGATTGATGTCGGGGGTGATGGGGTTTTTCAGAAGTATGGTATGGCCGCAGCCTTTGAGAGCATCGGCAAGCTGCTGGGTGGCAAACGGGTCGGTGACGGTGCGGGCCCCTATCCAGAGACAGTCTATTCCTGCCTTGAGGGCTGCTTCGGCATGAGCCGGAGTGGCCACCTCGACGGCAGTTTTCAAGCCGTAGGTACGCCCGGCTTCGGCAATCCACTCAAGGGCCTGGTCACCGGCGCCTTCGTAACTGCCGGGGGAAGTGCGCGGCTTCCACGCACCGGCACGGAACTTCGTTATTCCAATGTCTGAAAGCTGGCTTGCAGTCTCCATCACCTGCTCCCTGCTTTCAGCGCTGCAGGGGCCGGCAAAGACCATATCCATATTTGCGAAACTTTTCATAATTTTGTCAAAGGTAATAATAATGATGCAATTATGAACAGTTTCGGAACCGCATTCAGAGTATCAGTATTCGGCGAATCGCACGGCAGCCTTGTGGGAGTGACCCTCGACGGCGTACCTGCCGGCATCCCTCTTTCAGCAGACGATTTCAAGGCTGATATCGCCCGCAGGAGCCCTTCAGGAAGCGGTCTCGGAACTACCCGCAGGGAAGATGACCTGCCTCAGTTCGTAAGCGGAGTGTACAACGGGTTCACCACCGGGGCACCGCTTACCATAACATTTGAAAACAAAGACTGCCGGAGCGGTGACTACGAGGCATTCAAGGATATGCCCCGTCCGGGCCATGCCGATTACGTGGCTGGTATCAAGTACGGCGGATACGCCGACATGCGCGGCAGCGGGCACTTCTCGGGCCGCCTCACCCTTCCCCTTGTTGCCGCAGGAGTGGTGGCCAAGAAAATCCTTGGTCCGGCATACAGCTTCTCATCATACGCCGAAGTTCACGAAGAGCTGCTTGAAGAGGGCGATTCCGTAGGAGGCACAGTCTACTGCATCTGCACAGGTGCGCCGGCCGGGCTGGGCGAGCCCTTTTTCGACAGTGTGGAATCGATGGTGGCCCATCTGGCCTTCTCAATCCCGGGAGTGCGCGGTGTAGAGTTCGGCGACGGTTTTGCAGCCGCCGAGATGAAGGGAAGCGAGCACAACGACCCCATTGTAGACGAGGCCGGGCACACCATGCGCAACGCTTCGGGAGGCGTGAACGGAGGCATCACGAACGGCAATTCCATCTGCTTTGCAATGGCAGTGAAGCCCACAAGCAGCATTGCGGCCGCGCAGCAGACATTCAATTTTGCAAAGGGCGGGATGGACACCCTAGAAATCAAGGGGCGCCACGACCGCTGTATAGCAAAACGCTGCCCCGTGATTGCCGAGGCAGCGCTTGCTATAGCATTGGCTGATCTTTCTTTAAGATAGCTTTCGTCAGGCTGCTTAGGCATATCAGGACTCCAGATATGCTGAGGGACGTTAAACGATTGAGTTCTGATTCAAAAAAAGGCCCGGATCCGACATGGGAACCGGGCTTCAATGTGTTCGATAAATGGGAACTTATTGATTACAATAATCCGCATATTGTGTCTATTCTCAAACCTACGTCCTCTGGCCTGTCTACCAGCAATTGACCATGATTCATTCCGGAGAACACTTCAATGTGTGCCGTTGGATCGAGACGTAAAAGATGAGATACCTGGGGTTTCGCCACAAACGATTCC
>JAGHVP010000106.1 GCA_018064305.1 Candidatus Equibacterium intestinale
ATGCTGAAGAGGGTGACGTACGCTATGTAAGCGGCGCCCTCCTCACCGGCAAGGAAGTAGGGCTCGAGGGCTATATGGGATTCTTCGACAATCAGGTTTCACTCATTGCCGAAGGTGATTACTGCGAGATGCTCGGATGGCTCAAGCCTTTCCGCTGCCAGAAGTTCAGCTTCTCACATCTCTACTGGTCTTGGCTCTCAAAGAATAAGAGATACGATATGGATACCAACACAAACGGCGGCAAACGTGCATTCGTGGTTTCTGACGTTTACGGAAAGGTGCTTCCTATGGACATCTATCCCGTATACCTCGTCAAGGCCTGCATGGCCGGTGATATCGAGAAGATGGAAAACCTCGGTATCTACGAAGTCATTGAAGAGGACCTCGCACTCTGCGAGTATGTATGCCCTTCAAAGATCGGTATCCAGGAGATTCTCTCGAACGGTATTGACCTTATGTTAAAAGAAATGGCTTAAAAGAACTGCTATGGGACTTTCCAATAAAATGAAGCAGAAGACTAATCCTCTTCGCAAAACACTCGACAATATGAAGCCTGCCTTCGAGAAAGGCGGCAAGCTGAGTGCCTTCGGCTCGTTCTTCGAGGCTATGGAGTCGTTCTTCTTCGTACCGAAGACCGTCACCTGCAAAGGCACACATATCAAGGACAGCGTGGATCTTAAGAGAACAATGATCACTGTGATGATTGCCCTCATCCCCGTATTCCTCTTCAGCCTCTACAACACAGGATATCAGATGAACCAGGCATACGGCTATGGCTGGGGCTTCTGGATGATTGTGTGGAAGGGCTTCCTCAAGATACTTCCTCTGTACATCGTTTCATACGTTGTGGGTCTTTTCTTCGAGTGCATGTTCGCTCAGATCCGCGGTGAGGAGGTCAACGAAGGTTATTTCGTTACAGGTTTCCTGATTCCTCTGATCATGCCTGTAAACGTTCCCCTCTGGACTCTTGCAATCGCTGTTGCATTTGCCGTAATCATCGGCAAGGAAGTATTCGGCGGTACTGGTATGAATATATGGAACCCCGCACTGCTGGCCCGCGCATTCATGTTCTTCTCTTATCCGAAGGTTATGAGCGGTGATTCAGTATGGGTTGCCCACAAGGCAGGTGTGGATGCTTTCTCAGCCGCCACTCCTCTTTCTGAGTGCGCTTCAGGTGCTCTCAGCTATTCACCTCTGGACATGTTCATCGGTCTTATCCCCGGTTGTGTGGGTGAGACCTCTACACTCTGCATCCTTCTCGGCGCCATCGTGCTTGTATTCACAGGCATCGCAAGCTGGAAGATTATGGTAAGCTGCGTTGCCGGCGGTCTGCTGGTTGGCCTGCTGGGTGATGTGCCCTGCTGGTATCAGCTTATCATGGGTGGCTTTGCATTCGGCTGCGTATTCATGGCAACCGACCCTGTAACCAGCTGCCAGACAGAGGCAGGCAAGTGGATCTACGGATTCCTTGTAGGTGCTTTCGCAGTTTGTCTGCGTCTCTTCAACCCCGGATATCCCGAGGGTATGATGCTCTCTATCCTGCTTATGAACACATTCGCTCCGCTGATCGACCACCTGGTTGTCAGCCGCAATATCAAGAAACGCCTTGGCAGGGCAAAAACAGCTTAAGGAGGCAATATTATGAATACCAACAGTAATACCTATACCATTATATATACTACAGTGCTTGTAGTGGTTGTGGCTGCCATCCTTGCAATCGTTTCGTCTTTGCTCAAGCCGCGCCAGATTGCAAATGTGGAGCTCGAGCAGATGAAGTCTATCATGCTCGCAGCCAACATCGGCGAGGTTGACGGACAGCCCGACAAGACAGCCAAGTATGACGAGCTTTTCAACAGCCATATCACTTCTACATACGTTCTCAACGAGAAAGGCGAGAAGAGCGACGTGGCTACTGAGAACTTCAAGGAGTCAAAGGCATTCAAGGCCGACCTCAAGTCTCAGTTCAATGCTATCAAGAACGGCGGTGAACTCACCCTTCCCGTGTACGAGGCAACTCTCGACAACGGTGAACAGGTGAAGATATTCCCCTGCTACGGAGCTGGTCTCTGGGGCGCTATCTGGGGTTATCTTGCAGTCAAGGCCGACAACAAGACCATCCAGGGTGCAATCTTCGCACATGCAAGCGAGACTCCCGGTCTTGGCGGTGAAATCGCTTCTCCCTGGTTCTACAACCAGTTTGATACAAAAGTCCTCGAATCTGACGGCCAGTTCGCATCAGTCAAGATTGTGAAGGGCGGCGCAAACGGCAACCCCAACGGTGTGGATGCCATCAGCGGTGCCTCTATCACATCACGCTCGCTGCAGACAGCCATCGCTCAGTGGATGGACTTCTACAAGGCAATCCTGACCGCATCTGTCGAATCAATTCCCGCAATGGGGCTGATTCCTGTCGAGGAGGCTGCAGAAGCACAGGAGGCCGAAAACAACGAATCAGTAAATGCTCAATAAGATGGATAAGGATATCTACAAAAAACCGCTTTTCAAAGGCAATCCAATCACAGTATTGGTGCTTGGTATCTGCTCATCTTTGGCAGTTACCGTACAGCTTAAGGGCGCGCTGGTGATGGCTCTTTCCGTTACCCTTGTAACCGCCTTCTCAAGCTTGTTTATCTCACTGTTGAGAAACACTATCCCCAACCGCGTGCGTATCATCGTACAGCTGGTGGTTGTGGCTCTCTTCGTAATCCTGATCGACCAGGTGCTCAAGGCATTCTCTTACGACACTTCGAAGATGCTTTCAGTTTACATCGGTCTTATCATCACCAACTGTATCATCATGGGCCGCATCGAGGCCTTCGCTCTCGGTAACAAGCCCTGGCCCAGCTTCGTCGACGGTATGTTCAACGGACTCGGATACGGTATCATCCTGGTGATTGTGGCAACAGTCCGCGAGCTGCTCGGCAGCGGCACACTCCTCGGCTTCAGAATCATTCCTGAGTCATGGTATGTGCAGAACGGCGGATTCTATATGAACAACGGTCTTATGATTCTCCCTCCCATGGCGCTGATCCTTCTGGGTTGCGTAGTATGGGTACACAGAACCATCGACAAAGACCTTCAAGAGAAATAGGAGGCTAGGATATGGAATATTTAAGTTTGTTCATCAAGTCGATCTTCGTCGACAACATGGTGTTCGCATTCTTCCTTGGAATGTGCTCTTTCCTGGCAGTTTCAAAGAATGTGAAGACTGCAAGCGGACTTGGTCTCGCAGTCATCTTCGTGCTGACAGTGACCCTTCCCCTGAACTACCTGCTTTACGAATATATCCTCAAGCCCGGTGCACTCACATGGGTTTCTGAATCATTCGCAACGGTAGACCTCAGCTTCCTCAGCTATATCGTGTTCATCGCCACCATCGCAGCTTTCACCCAGATTGTCGAGATGGTTGTTGAGAAGTTCGCTCCCGGCCTCTACTCATCACTCGGTATCTTCCTCCCCCTTATCGCTGTGAACTGCGCCATCCTCGGCGGCAGCCTTTTCATGCAGGAGAGAGGTTATGCAAATGTAGGTGAGGTATGCTGCTTCGGACTTGGCAGCGGTATCGGCTGGTTCCTTGCAATTGTGACTATGGCCGCAATCCGCGAGAAACTCGCTTACAGCAACATCCCCAACGGCCTCAAGGGTCTTGGTATTTCATTCATCATCACCGGTCTCATGGGTATAGCATTCATGAGTTTCATGGGTATTCAGTTATAAGGAGGACAGGATATGGATATCAAAACATTATTTGTTGCAGTCATTGCCTGCCTCGTGCTTATTCTCCTGCTCGTGGCTCTGCTTCTCATCATCAAGACCAAGCTTACTCCCAGCGGCACTGTCAAGATCGACATCAACGGCGGTAAGAAGGTGATTGATGTTCCCCAGGGCGGTTCACTCCTTGCAACTCTGGCAAACGAAAAGATCTTCCTTCCCTCTGCATGCGGTGGAAAGGGTTCATGCGGTCAGTGCAAATGCCGTGTCCTTGAAGGCGGCGGATCTATCCTCCCTACAGAGACTGTACATTTCACACGCAAACAGATCAACGACAACTGGCGTCTCGGCTGCCAGGTCAAGGTCAAGGACAACCTCAAGATCCAGATTCCTGAAAGCGCCCTCAGCGTGAAGAAGTGGGAATGCGAGGTTGTATCGAACCACAATGTCGCTACATTCATCAAGGAATTCGTTGTAAAGCTTCCTGAAGGTGAGCATCTCAACTTCCGTTCAGGCGGATACATCCAGGTCGACGTTCCCCCGATCACCGTTGATTTCAAGGATATCGACGTCGATCCCGAGTATCGTGAAGACTGGGAGAAATACGGATTCTTCAACCTCAAGATGGTCAACAAGGTCAAGACTATCCGTGCTTACTCAATGGCCTGCTATCCTGCTGAGGGTGACATCATCAAACTGAACGTACGTATCGCTACTCCTCCGTTTGACCGCACCGCTCCCCGTGGCAGCAACAAGCTTCTGGATGTCAACCCCGGTGTATGTTCATCTTACATCTACAGCCTCAAGCCCGGTGACAAAGTCACCATCAGCGGCCCTTACGGTGAGTTCTTTGTTCCCGACAACTGCCCTGACGACCAGGAGTTCATCTTTGTCGGCGGTGGTGCAGGTATGGCTCCTATGCGCAGCCACATCATGCATCTCTTCAAGACAGAGCACACTACCCGCAAAGTCAGCTTCTACTATGGTGCCCGCAGCCTGAAAGAGGCATTCTATCTCGAAGACTACCAGGCCATCGAGAAGGAATTCCCCAACTTCAGCTTCCACCTTGCCCTGGACCGTCCCGATCCCGAGGCAGATGCAGCCGGTATCAAGTACACCGCAGGTTTCGTT
The DNA here is from genome assembly GCA_018064305.1 of Candidatus Equibacterium intestinale. Taxonomy (GTDB): domain Bacteria; phylum Bacteroidota; class Bacteroidia; order Bacteroidales; family UBA932; genus Equibacterium; species Equibacterium intestinale. The sequence goes on from JAGHVP010000106.1 coordinate 4,843, forward strand.
CACAACGTTATGAACGAGACTTACCTCAAGAACCACGAGGCTCCCGAGGATGCACTCTACTTCATGTGCGGTCCTCCTATGATGGTGCAGAGCGTCTGCAATCTGCTTGACAGCCTCGGAGTTGCTCCTGAGAGCATTCTCTACGATAACTTCGGTGGTTAGAATCAACCCCGGATATGATAGAAGAGGTGTCCTTCACATGAGGGCACCTCTTATTTTATTCGCCTTGTCTCATGTAGACGAGCTGCCGGCCGGCTGCGTGTTCTGCCGGAAGTGGCGCGGCTCATACGGCACCAGCCCTTGGGACTTCTGCGGCCCGCCAGGGCTTCCGCTGTGCCCCCTGACTTGGCATGCCGTCCGGTCCCTTGGGACTTCTGCGGTCCGCCAGGGCTTCCGCGGCCATATGCTGCGCGGGAGGACGCGCTCTCTTCGCTGCGCTCAGGCGCTAGCATACATCCTCCCGCAGCAGATATGGCACGCTCCAGCGGCGGACCTGCCCGTGCCATTCCCGAGCCATGGTGTGACCGTCTAGTCGGGAATGCTGAATGGGTGTTTTGTTCCCGATTAAGTCAGTCGTAGTAATTCGTCCGTGGCGCGGAAGTGTCTGATATATAGATAGATAACAAAAACAGCCCCTCGGATTTCCAGGGGGCGGTTGTGCTTAAATATTTGATTGTCAGCGAGTAATGCGCCACGGCTTTTGCGCTCCGCTGGGGGCGTCTGCCTTCTGCCACAGCATCCGCGTTCAGTTACAAATTCCGCGGCATGCCGCACAAAAGAGCAACTAGCAGAAAGGACCGGAGCATATCGCACCGGCGGGTTAAATCCCTGCTGCTCGGGCAGCAAGCATATCGATGCTTGCTGTGAACACCCTCGCGACCCGTGATGTTTAAACGGGAGGCACCGCCGCAGATGAGTTCCGCGCCGCGGACCGGACCGAAAGCAGATGCAGGAGGGGGTAAGCTAGCGCTCGAACGAAGTGAGAAAAGCGCCCCCTCCTGCACTGCTTCGGCCATTGCTGCCAGCGCGGGAGTGCGGCAAAAATGCCATCAGGTTGCTGCAATCGCAGTGCTACAGCAGCACGGCATCACAGTGCCACGGCATCACTGTCCTACGTATGAAGAACATTTATGTTGCACATAGCAAGGGACTATCCACGTATTCGCGGCTTTTTGTGGCTAGTCCCCGCCGAAAGTGGCAAAGACCGGCTGATATGAGGGGGACTATCCACGTATTCGCGGCTTTTTGTGGTTAGTCCATGCTGTAATGACATTGATACTGCTGATCGGCGATTCAGAAATGGCGAATTTGAGGGCATCGGCATGGTATAAAAAAGAGACCGCCTTCAAAAGGCGGCCTCCATGTCGGGAAGAGGTGACTCGAACACCCGACCTCTGCGTCCCGAACGCAGCGCGCTAGCCAACTGCGCCACTTCCCGTAAAAACCGTGGCAAATATAACACTATTTTTGAAAATAAGAAGTATATATGTTCTTCAGACAAACCGGACAAACATCCAAGCAATATGAAGATATTAAGAAACATCATCCTTTTCGGCATATCAGTTTTCATGCTGGCATCATGCGGCACAGTTGCACTTACAGGCAGAAACCAGCTGCTGCTCTATTCAGACAGTGATATCCTCTCACTTTCCGAGCAGTCTTACCAGGAATTCTGCACAACTGCAGTTGCATCGTCGAACGCCAATGCCACCAATGTGGTGAAGGGGGTGTGCAGCAATCTGCTCACCGCCATGAGTGATTATTTCACCAAGACCGGGCAGCAGCATTACATGGCAGACCTCAACTGGCGCTGCGACCTTGTCAAATCGAACGAGGTGAATGCTTTCTGCATGCCCAGCGGCAAGATTGTGGTTTATGAGGGAATACTTTCTTATGCAAATACCCCGGACCTTCTGGCAGTTGTCATCGGTCATGAGATAGCTCACGCAATAGCGCGTCACAGCAACGAACGTATGAGCCGTCAGATGGCGGTTGAGACTATCGGCAATGCAGTGCTTACGGCTGCGGCCGGCAGCGGCAAGTACACCAGCGCGCAGCTCAACAGCTTCAACACTGCGCTGGGTATCGGCAGCCAGTACGGTCTGATTCTTCCTTTCTCCCGCAAGCAGGAGTATGAGGCAGACCGTATCGGCCTGATCCTTATGGCAATGGCCGGCTATGATATCACAAAGGCAGTGGAGCTCTGGGAGAAGATGAGTGCCGACGGCGGCAGTTCGGTACCTGCATTCATGAGCACTCACCCCACCGATGCCAAGCGTATCGCCAACCTTAACAAATGCATGACCGAGGCCATCAAGTACCACCCCAAATACGAGGAGTACGTAAAGGCTTCACAGACAGCAAAATCTGCGAAATAGAAGTTCCCGGCATTTCTGGAAATATCACGTCACCCCGTGCAATAGCGCGGGGTGTTGTTATTTTTTTGGAATGAAGGGGATTAATGTGTAAATTTGCAGGATTGTGGGTTTATGAAAGCCCTGTCAAAGTAATTTTATGGAAAAATCAATAGTAAAGATCCAGAACATGTCGCACAAGTATGCAACCCAGTGGGCTGTAAGGGACATCAACCTGGATATCGAGCAGAAAGGCGTCATAGGCCTTCTTGGCTCCAACGGAGCCGGTAAAAGTACCATTATGAACATACTCTGCGGTGTGATCAAACCCACTGAGGGCGATGTTTTCATCAATGGCATCAACACTAAAGACAACCCGATCGAGGCCAAGAAGTATATCGGCTTCCTTCCTCAGCAGGCTCCGCTGCACAGCGACCTTACCGTAGAGGAGTACCTCACATATTCCGCATCGCTGAGGGATATGGACGAAAAGGATATTCCCGCTGCTGTAGAGGCCGCAATGAGCAAGTGCGCTCTCAAGCATTTCTCGAAGAGGCTTATCAAGAACCTCTCCGGCGGATACCAGCAGAGGGTCGGAATCGCCCAGGCTGTGATACATAACCCTGCACTGGTTGTGCTTGACGAGCCTACCAACGGCCTGGATCCCAACCAGACTCTGGAAATCCGTCATCTGATCCAGGAACTTGCCCAGGAGAGGACAATCATCCTTTCCACCCATATTCTTTCAGAGGTTCAGGCTTCATGCTCGCTGATCTACATGATCGAGGAGGGACACCTCATCTTCTCAGGTACCATGGATGACTTCAACAACTACAACGTTCCTGATACCATCAACCTGTCTATGGACAACCCTCCAGCAATGGAAGAACTGCTCGGAATCGATGGTGTCGTTTCCGTTGAAGAGGCAGGCCACAATTCATTCAAGGTCCACTACAGTGATTCATACGACATCACCAAGCGTATTATACGCATGAGTGTCCAGAACGGTTGGGACCTTACAGAAATTTCAGTCCAGAAGGCATCTCTGGAGACAGTGTTTGCAGACCTTTCAAAGAAGAGTAAAAAATGAAAAAGATATTCAAGATAGCAAAGACAGAGCTTCAGACGCTCTTCTATTCACCGATCGCGTGGCTGATACTGGTGCTTTTCTTCCTCCAGAGCGCAATTGCGTTCAACCAGGTTTTTGGAGGAATTGTTGCCGACAAAGATCTCGGAGAACCGTTGTGGGCACTTTCCAGCCAGGTATTCTACGG
>JAGHVP010000179.1 GCA_018064305.1 Candidatus Equibacterium intestinale
GCTTCTACTAGCCTGCAAGGGGTTTTTCAGTGCCCTCATATATTTGCATCACAAAATATATAATGAAATGAAAAAGACTGTTTCAGCTGCAATAGGCAGCAAAAACTTCATCATCGACGAAGACGCATACTCTCGTCTTGACACATACCTCAAAGCCTTCCGCAGCCGCCTGGGCTCAACTGCAGGAGCCGACGATATAATGCGCGACCTTGAAGACCGCATCTCCGAGCTGCTGGCAGGTCACGTCCGTCCCGACGGCGGAGTGGTAACCCTTGACATGATAGAGATCATCGCCAGCCAGATAGGGATGCCCGACAGCACCTCTGCAGGCAGCTCTTCTACAGGCCAGTCATACAGCTATGCCGGCAGCCAGGCATCAGGCAAGAAGGCAAGACGCAAATTCTACCGTGACCCCGATAAACGCTCCATCGCAGGAGTGTGCAGCGGTCTGGCAGAATATACCGACACCGACCTCACCATCATCCGCATAATTGCAGTGATACTGCTTCTCTGCTTCAGCTGCGGATTCTGGATCTACCTCGTATTCTGGCTTGTTGCACCCCTTGCCAAGACTCCCACCGAAAAGTGCGAGCTGCGCGGTCTGGAGCCCACCTACGAAAACCTTTCCCAGTTCTCAAACAACTAGCACCGCATTATGGAGAATATCACAGAAAACGTGCGTTCGCAGATGCGGAAGGGAGTGCTTGAATACTGCATCCTCTCTATCCTTGCAAAAGAAGACGCCTACCCTTCTTCTATCATCACGCGCCTCAAGGAGGCCAACATGATTGTGGTGGAGGGTACCATATACCCGCTGCTGATAAGGCAGAAAAACCAGGGGCTGCTCTCTTACCGCTGGGAAGAGTCGCCGCAGGGTCCGCCGCGCAAATATTATACTATCACCGACAAGGGCCGCGATATGTTGGAGCAGATGGACCAGGCATGGAAAGAGCTGGTGGAGACAATTGACGGCATCAGAAAATAACCGCTATGAAAAAGACCGAACAAGTGAATATCGGAGGCTATGCCTTCTGTGTGGATTCAGATTCATACAACCTTATTAGAAGCTATCTCGACGGCCTCACCGCCTTTTATGCCAACAGTGCCGACGGGGCAGAGATTGTAGACGGGATAGAGGAACGTATGGCCGAGCTGCTGCTTGACCGCTGTGGAGAAGGCACGGTGGTTTCCGCAGCCGATGCAGACTATGTGATACGGATCCTGGGCACACCCCGGAATTTTGCTGAGGAGGGCGGTGGACAGCCCGGAATGCCGAAGGCGGAACCGGTGGTGAAGAAGCGCCTCTACCGCGACATCTCTAACAAGCAGATATCAGGTGTGTGCAGCGGTCTGGCGGCATATCTGCATCTGGATGTGTTCCTCATCAGGCTTATCTTCGTGCTGCTTTTCCTGGGCTCCTTCGCCCTTGACGAGGCAGTGTTCATAGTGCCGCTGGCATACTTCATACTTGCATTCATAATGCCCAAGGCCGACAACATGCAGAAGATGTGCGAGCTGAAGGGTGAAGGATGCTCGTATTCCGATGTCGAGAACCAGCTCCGCAGCCAGAAGGTGAAGCCCTCACAGCCCGCCGGCAGTGCGCTGGGCCGCATCCTCGGCATCATCGTGGGTTCGATACTGTTCTTCTCAGGCCTGAGCTTCCTCTTCGGAGGTGCCGCGCTGTTTGCCATTCCGGCAAAGCTGCCGGCACTTTCAGGGCTGCTTGCCGAGCTTACTGAAGAGATTCAGGATATATTCAGCATCGGCTCCCTACCGCACTTCAGAATGGCTACGATAGTATTTGCAGCAATCACATACGCGATTCCGTGCCTGCTTTCGATCTATGCCGGTATCCTGCTGATTTTCAAGCTGAAATCACCAAAATGGCACCCGGGCATAATAATGCTGCTCATCTGGATCGCAGCCATTGTGGGGCTGGCATTCCTTCTTACAGGCGACCTGCTGGAGATAGGCCGGTTCAAACTGTTTGACATATAAAAGAAGCGGGACCCGCCAACCGGCCGGCCCCGCTTTCATTTTCAAAAAGGTCCAGGCACTATTTCTTGCCGAGGATACCGCCGAGGATAGAATCTGTATGATGATTTACAGTTTGAGCACTGCCATGAATGCGCTCTGGGGTACCTCTACATTGCCCACCTGGCGCATGCGCTTCTTGCCCTGTTTCTGCTTTTCAAGGAGCTTGCGCTTACGGGTGATATCACCTCCGTAGCATTTGGCAGTTACATCCTTGCGCACAGCCTTCACTGTCTCGCGGGCGATGACCTTGGCACCGATGGCGGCCTGGATGGCAATTTCGAACTGCTGGCGCGGAATCAGCTCCTTGAGCTTCTCGCACATCCTGCGGCCGAAATCGTATGCATGGTCGCGGTGGATGAGGCTTGAAAGGGCGTCGACCTGCTCTCCGTTGAGCAGTATGTCAAGCTTCACAAGGTCGGCATCCTTATAGCCTATGATATGGTAGTCGAACGAAGCGTATCCTTTAGAGATGGATTTGAGCTTGTCGTAGAAGTCGAATACAATCTCTGCAAGGGGCATGTCGTAGTTGAGCTCCACGCGGTCGGCCGTGATGAAGTGCTGGCTCACCAGTGTGCCGCGCTTGTCCAGGCACAGCTTCATGATGGGGCCGAAGAAATCACTGCGCGAGATTATCTGTGCGCGGATATAAGGCTCTTCTATCTTGTCGATGAGTGTGGGTGCGGGAAGCCCTGAAGGATTGTGGACATTCACAACCTCGTGCTGGGTGGTATATACCTTATACGACACGTTGGGCACAGTGGTGATGACATCCATGTCGAATTCACGGTAGAGTCTCTCCTGAACGATTTCAAGGTGGAGCAGCCCCAGGAAGCCGCAGCGGAAGCCGAATCCAAGCGCAAGCGAGCTTTCGGGCTCGAACACCAGCGAGGCGTCGTTGAGCTGAAGCTTCTCCAGCGAGGCACGCAGGTCTTCGTACTGGTCGGCCTCGACGGGATATACACCGGCGAAAAGCATGGGCTTCACCTCTTCGAAACCGGCGATGGACTCTTCGCAGGGCCGCTCCACGTGGGTTATGGTATCACCCACCTTCACATCCACCGCACTCTTTATTCCGGATATGATGTATCCCACACTGCCGCATTCGATGGTCTTGCGTGGTGAAAGTTTCATCTTGAGCGATCCGACCTCATCGGCCTGGTACTCCTTGCCGGTGTTCACGAACTTGACGGTGTCACCGGTGGAGATAGAGCCGTTGAAAACCTTGAAATAAGCTATGATGCCGCGGAACGGGTTGAACACGCTGTCGAAGATGAGGGCCTGCAGCGGCGCACCGGGGTCTCCCACGGGAGCTGGAACCTTCTCCACGATGCTGTCGAGGATAGCACTGATGCCCTCTCCTGTCTTGGCACTGGCAAGCAGCACGTCGGAAGGGTCGCAGCCCAGCAGGTCCACCACCTGGTCGCGCACAACATCCACCATCGCCGCATCCATGTCAATCTTGTTCAGCACCGGAATGATTTCCAGGTTATGCTCTATGGCAAGATACAGGTTGGAGATGGTCTGTGCCTGGATACCCTGTGTGGCATCAACCACCAGCAGTGCTCCTTCGCAGGATGCAATGGCACGTGACACCTCGTATGAAAAGTCCACGTGGCCCGGAGTGTCGATGAGGTTGAGGATATACTGCTCTCCCTTGTATGCATACTCCATCTGGATGGCGTGGCTCTTTATGGTAATTCCCTTCTCTTTTTCAAGATCCATCGAATCAAGAACCTGAGCTTCCATCTCACGCTCGTCAAGAGTCTTTGTGTATTCCAGCATACGGTCGGCCAAAGTGCTTTTTCCGTGGTCGATATGTGCTATAATGCAGAAGTTCCTGATGTTTTTCATAGAATTATATGGTCTTTGAATGCAAATATACACTAAAATTCGTTACTTTTGCAGAATGTACGACAAATGACAAATATCATATAAACACATACCAAATGAACAAAATTTCTACAATGAATCTGGCAGCGGACAACATCCGTATCCTTGCTGCATCAATGGTTGAAAAAGCGAACTCAGGTCACCCCGGCGGAGCCATGGGCGGCGCTGACTTCATCAATGTTCTCTTCTCAGAATTTCTCGTGTACGACCCCGAGAATCCCAAATGGGAAGGCCGTGACCGTTTCTTCCTCGACCCCGGCCACATGTCACCCATGCTTTATTCTACACTTGCACTCACAGGCAAGTTCAAGATGAAAGAGCTTGCAGCGTTCCGTCAGTGGGGCAGCCCCACACCCGGTCACCCCGAGGTTTGCGTGGAGCGCGGCATCGAGAACACTTCAGGTCCCCTCGGACAGGGCCACACATTCGCAGTAGGTGCAGCCATCGCAGCCAAATTCCTGAAAGCCCGTTTGGGTGAGGTAATGAACCAGACCATCTATGCATACATCTCTGACGGTGGTATCCAGGAAGAGATCTCACAGGGTGCAGGCCGTATCGCAGGCCACCTCGGACTGGACAACCTCATCATGTTCTACGACTCAAACGACATCCAGCTCTCAACCGAGACCAAGGCCGTTACAAGCGAGGATGTTGCAAAGAAATACACAGCCTGGGGCTGGAAAGTTTACGAAATCGACGGTAACGACGTCAAACAGATCCGCGCAGCCCTCAAGAAGGCACAGGCAGTGAAAGACGCTCCCACACTCATCATCGGTCACACCGTAATGGGCAAGGGCGCCCTGAAGGCCGACGGTTCAAGCTACGAGAACTGCTGCGCAACCCACGGTGCACCCCTCGGCGGCGACGCATACGTCAACACCATCAAGAACCTTGGCGGTGACCCCGAGAACCCCTTCAAGGTATTCCCTCTCGTCAAGAGACTCTACAACCGCCGCAAGAAAGCCCTCATGGAGATTGTTGCCGAGCGCAAGGTTGCCAAAGAGGCATGGGCAAAGGCAAATCCCGACAAGGCTGCCAAGATGGAGAAATGGTTCAGCGGCGCTGCTCCCGAAATCGACTGGAGCGCTGTAAGCCAGAAAGCCGGTGCTGCAACCCGTGCAGCCAGCGCAACTGTACTCGGCGTGCTCGCAGAGCAGGTTGAGAACATGGTTGTGGCTTCTGCCGACCTCAGCAACTCAGACAAGACAGACGGCTTCCTCAAGAAGACCCACGCATTCACCAAAGGTGATTTCAGCGGTGCATTCTTCCAGGCAGGTGTGGCAGAGCTCACAATGGCATGCTGCTGCCTCGGTATGGCACTCCACGGCGGTGTAATCCCCGCTTGCGCAACATTCTTCGTATTCTCAGACTACATGAAGCCCGCTGTCCGCATGGCAGCCCTCATGGAGACTCCCGTCAAGTTCATCTGGACTCACGACGCATTCCGCGTAGGTGAAGACGGTCCCACTCACGCGCCCGTAGAGCAGGAAGCCCAGATCCGCCTCATGGAGAAACTCAAGAACCACCACGGCAAGAACTCTGCACTCGTGCTCCGTCCCGCAGATGCAGAAGAGACCACAGCATGCTGGCGTCTTGCAATGGAAAACACATCAACTCCTTCATGCCTCATCCTGTCACGCCAGAACATCGCCAACCTTCCCGAGGGTAACGACTACAGCCAGGCAGCCAACGGTGCATACGTTGTTGCAGGCAGCGCCGAGAAGCCCGATGTAGTGCTGGTTGCTTCAGGCAGTGAAGTTTCAACCCTCGTTGCAAGTGCAGCTCTTCTCAAGGCCGACGGCATCAAGGTACGCGTGGTATCAGCTCCTTCAGAGGGACTCTTCCGCAGCCAGAGCAAGGCATACCAGAACAGCGTCATCCCCGCAAATGCAAAGGTATTCGGCCTCACAGCCGGTCTGCCCGTAAACCTGCAGGGTCTTGTAGGCGCCAACGGTATGGTGTACGGCCTCGAGTCATTCGGTTTCTCAGCTCCCTACAAGGTGCTCGACGAGAAACTCGGCTTCACTCCCGGCAATATCTACAACCAGGTGAAAGCATTCCTCAAGAAATAACTGAAAGCTACATAACAATGCAGGACGGCGCCTTTTACGGGCGCCGTCTTTTTTTTTCTCCGGAGCAGAGCAGCGGCAGGGGACCTGTCTCTAAATGCATATCCCGCCGGGAATCTGAGACTCGTGACAGAGATTAGAATTACGTGGTGCACAAAGTATTGATTGCCAGGTTATTACACAATATAGCCCCTCGATATTTCAAGGGGCTGATATACATAACTGGCAGATTACCAGACAGTAACGCGCCACGGTCTCCGCCACTGCCGCACTTGCGCGCTGGCAGCAATGCCAGCAATGGCAGCAATGCCAGCAATGGCAGCAATGGGCCGGAGCATTTCCGCTACGCTCCATCCCCCCGCACGCAGCTTTCGTCCCGCTTGGGCTGCGCGGCCAGTGCAGTGCAGGAGGGGGCGCTCTCTTCGCTGACGCTCAGGCGCTAGCTTA
>JAGHVP010000144.1 GCA_018064305.1 Candidatus Equibacterium intestinale
GAACTGGGGGCTGCCTTACGCGGAACCCTGGCGTGTGAACTGGAGAATGCCTCACGCGGAACCGGAGCAGAAGAACTGGAGGAGAATGCCTCACGCAGAACCGGAGCAGAAGAACTGGAGGAGGCTGCCTCAAGCAGAACCGGAACTGATGAACTGGAGAATGCCTCACGCAGAACCACGGAATCCGCTGGATGCGGCACACGCGCAAGTGTCCGTCCGGTGCCGATGGACCTGACAGACAGCGCAGCAGTTGCATCGCTGGGGAAACTTCTCAATGAAGAGGATGCAGATGTGGTGCTGCTTGTGAACGCAGCAGGATTCGGCAAGTTCCAGGCGGTAAGCGATGTTCCTCAGCAGATGGCTGATTCGATGCTAGCTCTCAACTGCAAGGCCCTGATGGACATGTGCTATACGGTCATACCTTTCATGAACAACGGTGCAAAGATTCTCAACATTGCATCCGTTGCGGCCTTCCAGCCAGTTCCGTATGTTACTGAATACGCTGCAACAAAGGCGTTTGTATTAAGCTTCAGCCGAGGTCTGTGGAAAGAGCTGCACCACAAAGGCATAACGGTGACCGCTCTATGCCCGTACTGGACCAGGACAGAATTCTTTGACGTCGCCAACAACAACGACTCCAAGGATATGGTGAAATATTTCAATGCCATGTATGAGCCCGAAGACGTTGTCCGCCGTGGGTGGCGCGACCTCATGAAGGGGCGTGACATAAGTACCTTCGGCTTCATTGCAAGGGCGCAGATAGTGCTTGTCAAGCTGCTTCCGCACCGTCTTGTGATGCGTATATGGTGCCATCAGCAGAAAATAAAAGGCTGAAACACATTTTTCGCTATATTTGCCGAATTGACGAAATATTTTCCCAGCTACCATGAAACAATACCTCGATCTTCTCAGATATATCCGTGAGAACGGAGTGCAGAAGGGCGACCGCACCGGTACCGGCACACAGAGTGTGTTCGGATATCAGATGAGGTTCAACCTCAACGACGGATTCCCCCTGCTGACTACCAAGAAAGTGCACCTGCGCTCGATAATCCACGAGCTTCTGTGGTTCATAAGCGGCGACACCAACATCAAGTATCTCCACGACAACAAAGTTTCCATCTGGGACGAATGGGCCGATGAAAACGGTGACCTGGGACCTGTATACGGCCATCAGTGGCGCAGCTGGCCCACTCCCGACGGAGGACATATCGACCAGCTTGCAAACCTCATGGAGCAGCTGAAGAAGAATCCCGACAGCCGCAGGCACATTATCTCGGCCTGGAATGTGGCCGAGGTTGACAAGATGGCCCTGCCGCCGTGCCACTCGCTCTTCCAGTTCTATGTGGCCGACAACCGCCTTTCATGCCAGCTGTATCAGCGCAGCGCCGATGTCTTCCTGGGCGTGCCCTTCAACATCGCGTCGTATGCACTGCTGACCATGATGATTGCGCAGTGCTGCGGTTATGAGCTGGGCGATTTCGTGCATACTTTCGGAGATGTCCATATCTATTCAAACCATCAGGAGCAGGTTGAACTGCAGCTGAGCCGTGAGCCGAAACCGCTGCCGACAATGAAGATCAACCCCGATGTGAAAGACATCTTCAGCTTCAAATATGAGGATTTCACTCTTGAAGGCTACGACCCGTGGCCCGCAATTAAGGCCCCGGTGGCCGTGTAACCCGGCATAAGAGATATGATTAACATTATAGTCGCTATTTCAGACAATTACGCGATAGGCCGGGGTGGAGACATTCCCTGGCATATCAGTGCAGACCTCAAATATTTCAAGAAAGCCACCTCAGGCAGCGCAGTGATAATGGGGCGCCGCACCTGGGAGTCGCTCGGCTGCAGACCCCTGAAGAACCGCCTCAATATCGTGGTGAGCAGCACCGTGCAGCAGACAAGAGGGATGGTGGCCGTGCCTTCTCTGGAAGATGCCCTGGCCCTGACCGATGCCTTCGAGAATGTCTTCGTGATAGGCGGCGGACAGCTATACCGCAGCGCTATGCCGCTGGCAGAGAGGCTTCTGGTGACACATGTCCACACCACAGTCAGCGATGCAGATACTTTTTTCCCCGAGATAGATATGGACAGATGGCAGCAGGTGAGCGTATCGGAAACGCAGACCGACCCTGCCACAGGCTATGATTTTGAATCCGCAGTATATGAGCAGAGATAATAAGAGAGACGGTTTTTCAGGCAGCTTCGGCATGATAGCGGCCACGATAGGGTCGGCAGTGGGTCTTGGCAATCTGTGGCGCTTCCCATATCTTGTTGGGCAGAACGGCGGTGCAGCCTTCATTCTCATCTACCTGTTCTTTTCCATTGTGATATGTACACCGATAATGGTGGCCGAGCTGGTGATAGGACGCCGCGGCCAGGGTGCTCCGGCCATCTCGTTCTTCAATCTTTCGGGCAGCCGCAAGTGGGCTTCTGTCGGAATCCTGGCAATGTTCACCTGTATCCTGATCCTCTCTTTCTACGGCGTGGTAGGCGGCTGGACCATAAAATACCTTGTCAATTCAGTCTGCCTGCAGTACAGGGAAGGTGCGGTGCTGGATTCCGCTTCGGCGTTCGGACAGTTCGTGTCGGGCAGTGGAGGGCCGATCGTGCACTTCCTGATATTCACCGCACTCACAGGTGCAGTCATTCTGGCAGGTGTGACGAAAGGGATTGAAAGGACCTCGAAGTTCATGATGCCGGTGCTCTTTGTGCTGGTGGTGCTTGTGGCTGTGCGCAGCATCACGCTGCCCGGCTCGGCAGAAGGACTGAAGTACCTGTTCAAGCCCGATTTCTCGCAGATTGATTCAAATGTGGTGCTGGCAGCCCTCGGGCAGGCGTTCTTCTCGCTCTCTCTGGGTGCCGGCATGCAGATAACATACGGTTCGTATACCAGGTCGGATGACAATATCATCCAGAATGCGTTCATCTCTAGTTTCAGCGACACGCTGTTCGCAATTCTGGCGGGCTGCGCAATCATGCCGGCTGTGTTTGCCTTCGGCATAAATCCCGGTGAAGGCGCCGGGCTGGCCTTTGTGACTCTGCCTCAGGTGTTTGTGCAGATGCCTATGGGCGGCCTGTTCGCCATTCTTTTCTTCGCCACCCTCTTCCTGGCTGCAATCACCTCGGCAATTTCGCTGTTCGAGGTGGTGACGGCGTCGATGATGGAGATCTGGAAGATGACGCGCAGGAAGGCTGCCTTGCTGACGGGCTCGATAATCGTTGCGCTGGGATGCGTATGCTCGCTGTCGCAGGGTGTGCTCAGCGGATTTACTGTTTTCGGAAAGAACGTGTTCGACCTCTTCGATTATGTATCGTCGAATGTGCTTATGCTTCTGACAAGCCTGCTGGTGGTGCTGTTTGTGGGCTGGCGGTTGAAGAAAGAGGCATTCCTGGATGAAGTCACTGCCGGGGGCAGGGCAAGGATGCCGCGCAGTGTGGGCGCTGTGCTCTTTTATATCATCAAATACGCGGCCCCTCTGGTAATATTTGCAATTGTACTTTCAGTAATTATAAAATGAAACGTTTTTTAACTTCGTTACTTGTGATGAGTGTCTCTCTGGCATCTTTTGCCGATGAGGGAATGTGGCTTCTGCCTCTGCTCGAGAAAATGAACATCAAGACTATGCAGGAGATGGGATGCCGTCTCTCTGCAGAAGAGATTTACAGCATAAACAACACTTCCCTCAAGGATGCCGTTGTGATTTTCGGCAATGGGTGCACCGGAGAGGTGGTTTCAGACCAGGGTCTGGTGCTTACCAACCACCACTGCGGCTACAGCTCCATCCAGCAGCTGAGCAGCGTTGAGCACAACTATCTGGCCGACGGTTACTGGGCAGGCAGCCTCAGTGAAGAGATTCCCGTTCCCGGCCTGACGGTCACCTTCCTTGACACATTCATCGATGTGACCGATGCATTGAAGGCAGCCGAGGCAGAATGCAAGAAGGAAAAGGATGCGGTGGATGCGGTCATGAAGCTCCATGAAGAGCTTACATCACAGCTTGAGGCTCAGAAGCCCGGTGTAACTGCAAGAATAGTTCCCTTCTACGGTGGCAACGCGTATTACCTTATCGGTTATAAGAGGTTCACAGACATCCGTTTTGTGGGTGCGCCGCCTTCATCGATAGGCAAGTTCGGCGCCGACACCGACAACTGGATGTGGCCCCGCCATACTTGCGACTTCTCGATGTTCAGGATTTATGCAGACAAGGATGGCAACCCCGCAAGATATTCTGCCGACAATGTTCCCTACGTACCTATAAAGAGCCTGAAAGTTTCTGTAAGAGGCATCAATGAGGGTGATTTCCAGATGATCATGGGCTTCCCTGGCAGCACCGACCGCTATATGACAGTGGCAGAGCTGCAGCAGCGCCGCGACATAGAGAATGCCATCCGCATCAAGTGCCGCGGTGTGCGTCAGGAGGTGCTTCTGGCCGACATGCTGGCAGACCCGAAGGTGAAGATACAGTATGCAAGCAAGTATTCACGCTCATCAAACTACTGGAAGAATTCAATCGGCATGAACGAGGCGATAGAGCGCCTTGGTGTGGAGCAGAAGTGCCGTGACCGCGAAATCGCCTTCACCGAATGGGCTAATGCCGACAAGGACCGCGCAAAGAAATACGGAAAGGTTATTGAAGATCAGGCAAAGGCGATAAAGGCGGAAGGAGAGCTGATTACAGTCATGAACTACCTGGGTGAATCGCTCAACACCATTGAGATTACCGCGATTGCCGGAAGGGTTGACGGAATTGCAGATGATGCAGGGCTTGTAAGGAAGGCTGCCGGCAGTTTCTACAAAGATTATTCAATGCCCACCGACAGGAAAGTGGCAGTGAAGATGATAGAGTTGTTCCGTGAGGACGTTTCTGCAAAGAACTGGCCCAAAGCCATTTCTGAGATAGACAAGAAGTTTGACGGCAATGTTGGGGCATACGTCGATTACCTTTTCGATAAATCAATATTCACATCAGAGGAGAAACTGCTTGAAAATCTTGAGAAAGAGGATTTCTGTGAGATTGTGAAGAGCGACCCCGCCACGGTGCTGCGTAATTCTGTCATGGATCTGGCGGATGATATCACTGCCCGTACGATGAAAATTGCAAGGAAGATGGGCAAGGCAAATAAGGCCACATCGCTTTATATCGCCGGCCTTACCGAGATGGCGGGCGACGGGGCGATTTATCCCGACGCCAACTTTACAATGCGTCTGACCTATGGCAAAGTGCTGCCATATTCTCCCAAGGACGGCATCAGGTACGACTATTACACGACCCTCACCGGCGTGATGGAGAAAGAGGACCCCGACAACTGGGAGTTTGTGGTGCCGGAGCGGCTGAAAGAGCTCTACGCAGCAAAGGATTTCGGTGAGTATGCCCGCGGAGACGGCACTATGCCGGCATGCTTCATCAACACCTGCGACATCACCGGCGGCAACAGCGGCAGCCCCGTGCTGGATGCTGACGGCTGTCTGGTGGGCCTTGCCTTCGACGGCAACTGGGAGTCACTTTCAGGCGACATCATCTTCGAACCGGAGTATCAGAGGTGCATAGGAGTGGATGTGAGATATGTCCTCTTCATAATTGACAAATTCGGTGGAGCACACCACCTTATAGAAGAAATGGATATTGTAAGATAAGATATTTTATTTTACCTTTGCATGCTTTTATGCAATGATGAAAAAATAAGTTGGTAAAGATTTATGAAGGATTGTTTATGGATTTTGAATGCGGAATGAAGGAGCGTAGCGGGCTACGTGACTGAATGACAAATTCAAAAGACGAAAC
>JAGHVP010000028.1 GCA_018064305.1 Candidatus Equibacterium intestinale
GATTCTGGTTCCTGCAATCAACGAGCTTGTAGACCACTGCCTGCCCGACAATGAAGAGAAACTGATAACCGACACCATCCTGAATGTAGACGGAGTGCGCGGCATGCACCATCTCCGCACCCGCAAGAGCGGCAACCTCAGGATAATGGACGTGCACATCAAGGTCGATCCGGACATTACCATCGATGCCGGGCATGACATTGCGACTGCTGTGGAGAATGCCCTTGATGATGCCTTCGACCACATCCCCATCATGAAATCGATTCATATCGAGCCTTTCCGCGGCCAAGATAACTAATCTGTCTGCCATATGAAAAAAACACTTGTCGCTGCCGTTGCAGCCATTCTTGCTGTGGCATCATGCCGTGGCACATCAGAAGAAGAGCGTCTGTTCAGCGATGATTTCTGGGAAGACGCCGTCTCATATCAGAATTTCTCCGACCCGTGGGACACTCTCACCGACAACACCACAGTACGCATCATCAAATCTGACGACCGCCTGTTTTTCAGATTTGATGTGGAAGACACATCGTTTGTCTATTCAAAGGAACTCAAAGAGGAGATGGACGTGGCCTACGGCGACCGTGTGGAAGTGTTCTTCTCTCCCTACCCCCAGCTGGGAGCAAAGTATTTCTGCACGGAGATAGACCCTGAGGGGCACTGCCTCGACTACAGCTGCGTATTCGAAAAGCAGATGGACTACGGCTGGGGATTCTCCTCACAGAAGATCTACTCGAGGATTTACGACAACGGATATACGGTAATAACCAGCTTCGACAAGTCGGAAACCGATGCGCTCATCGGAGAGGCTCCTCAATATATCGGTCTGTTCCGTGCCGATTACCACAACGGCCTCCCCATCAACTGGTATTCAGTGGCAATCCCCGAGAGCAGCCACCCCGATTTCCATATCCCCTCTGCCTTCTTTCCCCTTAAATCAGACAATTAGCAGACAGCATGCCCTCAAACGAAAGGATATACGGCCTTGATTTTGTCCGAAGTGCTGCCATTTTCCTGGTTGTGCTGCAGCACGGCTGGTCTATGCTTGACCTCAACCTGCAGGACGGCGGCATGCAGCACCATGTTTATTCATCGATAATCTACGGAGTTGCACTGTTCATCATGCTTTCAGGAGCCCTGAACCTGCGGGCAGCCACTCCCCCCCTGTCATTCTACAAAAAGCGGTTCGCAAGGATTCTTCCACCGTTTCTGTTGTGGGGGACAGTCACATACATCATTTCAGCATTATTGGGAAAATACAGCTGCGTGAATGATATCCCGTCAGGAATCAAGATGTACCTTCCTTTCCTGGCAACAGGAAGGATCAACGATGCATACTGGTACATCTACCTGATTTCCGCCCTGTATCTTATCACCCCTCTTATCCAGCGTGTCCTATGCGGTGATGGAAAGACTCAGAAGTTCACCCTGGCCGCCATCATCCTGATCTGGCTGGCAACAGAGTCATTCACATCCATACCCGGCGTGCCCGGGACACTCTTCCTTTATTTCGGATATTATGTTTCGGGGCTGTTCTTCTTGAAATATGTCATTCACAGGAACAGGCGCCTCACCCTGGTGGCAGGCTGCCTTGGCTTTGCAGTCTTCTTCCCGCTGAATGTATATCTGCACTCGGCCGGCCATCCTGCTTTCATTGCAGAATGCGGCGAGGTTTTCTCTATGTTTGCAGTGCTTTCTGAAATTAACTGCCAGAGCCGCATAATTGAAAGGATCAGCAGATACAGTTTCTTCATATATCTGACTCATTTCATCCTGATAGGGGCATTGTATTCCCTCCTGCCCGGTGTTTTCCCGGCAGCATGGTACACCCCCGTCTGCACAGCGGTACTCGTGATATCCGCAGAATATCTGCTCTGCCTTATTCTGGACCGCATCGAGTGGCTCCCCAAGAAGTTTATCGGAATCTGAAGAGACGGGCGTCGGCCCGGCCGGGGGTAAAAAACAGTGCCTCAGGCACCACAAATCGGACACAAATGTATCTTCCTGACTTAGGCTGACCCGGCCTATAGATTTATTACTGGTCTAAGCTGACTATTCGCCGCTCTCCCTGAGATGAGTTTACC
>JAGHVP010000124.1 GCA_018064305.1 Candidatus Equibacterium intestinale
AAAAACGTTGCCAGTCCTTAGATATTTGCTCAATATGAGTCATTTCTGCGGGGACTAGCAACGGAAAAGGGCATTTTTGATGGTTAGTCCTGCGGCAGGCAGCCAGCCGCGCCTCTTTTGCCGTGCTGGCAGTGATGCTGCGGAGCAGAGGTGCGGCTTCACAGAAGAAGCAGAGGCGCTGCATGAAGGCACATC
Source organism: Candidatus Equibacterium intestinale (assembly GCA_018064305.1). Classification (GTDB taxonomy): domain Bacteria; phylum Bacteroidota; class Bacteroidia; order Bacteroidales; family UBA932; genus Equibacterium; species Equibacterium intestinale. The sequence continues at coordinate 196 of JAGHVP010000124.1, forward strand.
ACCAAAAGGCGGCCTCAGAGAACTAGTTCACGAAGATGTCTGAGATTATCGGGGAGAACTGGTAGTGGCCGGTGATGTGGCTTACCTGCTCAACGGGGAAACGCTCTATCATACGCTTGCCCATAAGGTCCTGCTCCACGATGTCGGCACGGTAGCCGTAGATCATGTCTGATGGTTCGGGAGCATCGTTCTGAGAGTCGAACGGGCGGCCGCACTGCAGGGGGATTATCCTCATGCCGTCGGTGCGGACAAACTCGAAATCACCGTCTTCGGCAAAATTGTACGAGCCGAGGAACCCCTCGACATCACTCCAGCGCACGGTGAATGTAGCGCGGAAAGCGTCATCCTTGAGGTAGCCGAATATTTCTTCTCCCTCCTTGAACATCAGGGGGACGAATAGTTCAGAGCCGGGTTCTTTGTCTTTGAGCTTTATTATCATAAATAGAAACAGTCTAATGAATACTATATCAGCTGCATGCCATAGTTCTTGCAGGCGGCACGCATGTCATCGGGCCAGATGCTTGACTGGATTTCTCCGATGTGCCCCTTGCGGAGAAGGAACATGCAGAGGCGGCTCTGGCCGATACCGCCGCCGATTGTCAAAGGCAGCCCGCCGTCAAGCAGGCGCTTGTGGAAATAGAGGTTCTGACGGTGCGTCTGGCATGTAATGGAGAGCTGGCGCAGCAACGCCTCCTGATCGACACGGATACCCATCGATGAGATTTCAAAGGCGCATTCCAGCACTGGATTCCAGAGGATGATGTCACCGTTCAGGCCGGGCAGCCCGTTCTCTCCGAGAGTAGACCAGTCGTCATAGTCGGGGGCACGCATGTCGTGGACAGAGCCGTCTTCCAGCTGTCCGCCTATACCTATGATGAACACAGCACCGTATTTGCGGGCAATCTCATCCTCACGCTCCTTCGGAGTCATAGACGGATACATCTTACGCAGCTCCTCGGCATGGATAAACTCTATCTTGCGCGGCAGCACAGGGGCAATCTCAGGATATCTCTCATACACCATGTACTCGGTCTGGAGGAGCACGTTGTATATGCATTTCACAATATGCTTCAAGAAAGCCACATTGCGGTCTGCCTCACCTATCACAAGCTCCCAGTCCCACTGGTCGACATACATCGAATGGAGGTTGTCAAGCTCTTCATCGGGACGGATGGCATTCATGTCTGTGTATATGCCGAACCCTTCGGCCACCTTGTACTCGGCCAGAGTGATTCTTTTCCACTTTGCAAGAGAATGCACTATCTCTGCAGTCTGCCCTCCCATATCCTTAATGGGGAAGCAGACGGGGCGCTCGACTCCAGAAAGGTCATCGTTCAGGCCAAGTCCGCTCAGCACAAACAGCGGAGCAGTAACCCTGCGCAGACGCAGCTGGGTGGAAAGGCTGTTCTGGAAGAAGTCCTTTATATTCTTGATTGCCTGCTCTGTCTGGGGCAGGGAAAGCAATGCATGATAATTATTCGGAAGTGTGAGCTGGCTCATAAATGTTGACAAGTTGTGAATGCAAATATAATTTATTTGCGTAATTTAGTAAGTTGAAAATCATATAAAATTATTTACAGTCATGAGTCATAACATAACAAGGCGTAATTTTGTAAAAAGCGCATCCCTGGCCACTGCAGGGCTTATCATGGGCACAGGCGTGGCTGATGCGGCAGATATAATGGCGGGCAACAGGAAGAAAAAGAAAACCGCCGTACCCGAAGAGAAGCCGTTGGAGAAGGTCCGTCTGGCCTGCATAGGCATCGGCAACCGCGGCCGTCAGATAATAGATGAATTCGACAGCACCGGACTCTGCAACATAGTTGCCCTGTGTGACGTCGACCCCGAGTCGCAGGAGTGCCAGATCACCAGGGCGAAACACCCAGACGCAAAACTGTTCAAAGACTTCCGCAGGCTGTTTGACGAATTCGGCAGCGAGTTCGAGGCAGTATCGATTGCAGTACCCGATTTCTCACACTTCCCCATTGCTATGCTTGCCATCTCACAGGGGAAACATGTTTATGTAGAGAAACCTATGGCCCGCACCTTCACAGAATGTGAGCTGCTGATGGACATTGCACGCCGCCATCCCGAAGTTGTGACCCAGGTGGGCAACCAGGGACATTCTGAGGCCAACTACTTCCAGTTCAAGGCATGGCAGGATGCCGGCATCATAAAGGATGTCTATAAGATTGTGGCTCATTTCAACGACTGGCGCCGCTGGTATCCCTACGACCAGAACATTACGAAATTCCCCGAGGCAGAGCCGATTCCCGAAGGAATGGACTGGCAGACCTGGCTCACCACAGCAAAGCATCATGAATACAACAGCCAGTACCACCCCGGCAACTGGCGCGGCTGGTATGACTTCGGCATGGGTGCCATAGGCGACTGGGGTGCACACATCATAGATACATGTCACCAGTTCCTGAATCTCGGGCTCCCCTACGAAATCGATCCCGTCAAAGTCACCGGTCTGAACGATTTCTTCTTCCCGCTGGAGACTACCCTCAGATTCAAGTTCGGTCCGCGCGGAGACATGCCTCCCGTAGACCTCTACTGGTATGACGGCGAAAACAACCTTCCTCCCCTTCCCGAAGGCTACAACGATGTTGCAGGTCAGGTTGTGGACGTGCCGGCATCAGGACAGAACAGCAAGGTTAACGCGCTCCGTCCCGGCAAGATAATCTACAGCAAGGACCTCATATTCAAGGGAGGCTCACATGCATCCACCCTCCAGATAATTCCCAAGGCAAAGGCAGATGAGATGGCAGGTCAGCTGCCCGAGGTGCCCGAAACACCTTCAAACCATTTCGCAAACTTCCTGAACGCCTGCAGGGGGCTGGAAGAGACACGTTCTCCCTTCTCTGTATTCGGCCCGATGTGCCAGACATTCGCCCTCGGCGTGGTGGCCATCCGCTGCAACAAGAAGCTTTATTTCGACCCTGTCACCAAGACCATCACGAACGACAAGTTTGCCAACGCACTGCTTACCGGCGACCTGCCGCGCAAGGGATGGGAGGAATATTATAAGTTGTAACAGCCATGCACAGAATGATTCTGGCAGCAGCGGCTGCCGCCATGATGCTTGCAGGCTGCGCCGGCGGTGCAGCAGAACAGCAGGCATCTGACAACACCCTCACCAAACAGGAGATAAAAGACGGCTGGACACTTCTCTGGGACGGTGCCACCACCGAAGGGTGGCGCAGCGCCAAGGCGGAGGGTTTTCCCGACCATGGCTGGACCATCGAAGACGGAATACTTAAAGTGACTCCCGCCGACGGAGCCGAATCGGCCAACGGAGGCGACATCATCACTGTGTCCACCTACCGCAACTTCATACTCAAGGTGGACTTCCGCCTCACCCCTGGTGCAAACAGTGGCATAAAGTATTTTGTGGATCCGGAGCTCAACAAAGGGGCCGGCAGTGCCATAGGATGCGAATTCCAGCTGCTAGACAACGACCTTCATCCCGACGCGAAGCTGGGTGTGAAAGGCAACCGCACACTAGCCTCGCTGTATGACCTGGTTCCTGCCGCAGAAGGCATCTGGGAAGGGTTTGATATGGATTCATTCCATACCGCAACAATCATTGTGAAAGACAGCAAGGTAGAGCACTGGCTCGACGGCGTGAAGGCAGTAGAATACGAGCGCGGCACACAGATGTGGAATGCACTCGTGGCATACAGCAAATACCGCGACTGGCCCGGTTTCGGCAACGCCGCAGAAGGCCACATCCTGCTGCAGGACCACGGCAACGAAGTCTGGTTCAAGAACATAAAGATTAAAATACTGGAATAGATGAAAAGGATTGCAACTGCTGCCGCAGCGCTGCTCCTCTGCCTGTGTGCAGACGCCCAGCTGATGAAGACGCCACGCGGCAGTGAAGATTTCAAGATAGGTGTGGCCGGCTATTCATACCGCAGCTTCACTCTCGAACAGACTCTGGAATATCTGAAGAGCATCGATGTGCACTACCTCTCTATAAAGAGCTGGTGGCTGCCGCTGGATGCCACGGAAGAGCAGATGGACGCCCTCAAGGCGAAATGCGCCGAATATGGTGTGGAAGGATATATTCTCGGTCCGATCTACATGAACAGCGAGGCCGAAGTCGATGCCGCCTTTGACTATGCGGCACGCTACGGCAGCGACATGTTCATAGGTGTGCCTGCATACGAGCTTCTGGACTACACCATACAGAAGGTTGCGGAGACCGGAATCCGTGTGGCGATACACACCCACGGTCCCGACGGTGCCCCCTTCCCCGACATCCGCAAGGTTGCCGAAATGGTGAAGGACCCCGGCCTTGGCGTGGGATGCTGCATGGACCTGGGCCACTGCGTAAGGATGGGCGAAGACATAGCAAAGGACATAAAGAAGTACCGCAAATGGATATATGACATCCATATCAAGGATGAGTCAGAGGCTACTCTTGCCGGACAGACCATGGAGATGGGTCACGGCGTGGTAGACTTCAAACCTGTGGTAAAGGCACTGCGCAAGATTGGCTACAAAGGCGTTATTTCCTTTGAGTTTGAAAAGGACGGCAACGACCCGCACCAGGGAGTTGCAGAATCCATCGGATACCTGCGCGGTGTGCTTGACTCAACCAAATAGCTGAGACAAAGCGCAACAGCAAAAAAAGTTGCATTTTTGAAATCATATTTTCTATCTTTGCTTCTGAATTATGAAAAACTCCGGTATCAACACATTCTTCTTCTGGTGGTGGCAAATGTAGATTTGGCGCTGCGGGAAGTCATGTGACGACACCTTGAAAAACTCCTTTTGCAGCGCCGCTGTAGAAGGAGTTTTTTTTAATATCAAAACATCAACTCAAATGAGACAGAAAAGATTCATACTCGCTCAGGAAGATATACCTAAACAATGGTATAACATCCAGGCAGACATGCCCAACCAGGCTCCGCCCATGCTGGACCCTGTCACAAAGAAGCCCGTCACGGTGGAAGACCTTGCAAAGCTCTTCACACTCGAGGCTTCACGGCAGGAGCTGAACACCACCGACCGCTGGATAGATATTCCAGAGAAAGTATGGGAGCTCTACACATACTACAGGTCCACTCCACTTGTCCGCGCCTACGGGCTTGAAGAGGCGCTCGGCACACCGGCACACATATACTTCAAGAATGAGAGCGTAAGCCCTGTGGGTTCTCACAAACTCAACAGCGCAATACCGCAGGCATACTACTGCAAGGAGGAGGGCGTCACAAACGTCACCACCGAAACAGGTGCCGGACAATGGGGCACTGCACTCAGCTACGCGGCAAAAGTGTTCGGAATAGAGGCTGCCGTATATCAGGTGAAGATAACCTTCGAGCAGAAGCCATACCGACGTGCGATTATGCAGACATTCGGAGCACAGGTGCCACCCTCCCCTTCAATGTCAACACGCGCCGGCAAGGATATCCTCACAAAATATCCCAACCACAAAGGCTCGCTGGGCACTGCAATAAGCGAGGCTGTGGAGCTTGCAAGAATGACCCCCAACTGCAAATATGCACTGGGCTCCACAATGAGCCACGTCACCCTGCATCAGACCATCATCGGCCTGGAGGCTGAGAAACAGATGGAAATTGCCGGTGAATATCCCGACATAGTCATCGGCTGCTTCGGAGGCGGCAGCAACTTCGGCGGCATATCCTTCCCTTTCATGAGACATAACTTCAGCGGGGAAAGGCACACACGTTTCATTGCGGCTGAGCCGGCATCATGCCCGAAGTTCACCAGAGGTGAATATCACTATGACTTCGGGGACGAAGCAGGATACACCCCCCTCATTCCAATGTTCACCCTCGGACACAGCTTCCGCCCGGCCAACATACATGCGGGGGGACTGCGCTACCACGGCAGCGGACTGATTCCCACCCAGCTGTACAAAGACGGATTCATTGAAGCAGTTGACATCAATCAGACAGAGAGTTTCAGCGCAGGCATCAGGTTCGCCGAGTCTGAAGGCATAATTCCGGCACCGGAGTCATGCCATGCCATTGCAGCAGCCATCCGTGAAGCAGAAAGATGCAGAGAGACAGGAGAAGAGAAAGTAATTCTCTTCAATCTCAGCGGACACGGGCTGATTGATGTCCCTTCATACGAACAATATCTGGCTGGTGACCTTGTAGATGCGAATCTCAGCAACGAAAGCATAAAGGCAAACCTGGACGAAATAAACAAGCAGATTGTACTTTGAAGTATATGATTTGGAATCCTGAAAAAGAGTGCGCATCACGGGAAGAACTGCACAGGCTGCAGAGTGAAAGGCTTGTGAATATCGTTAAATACACTTACGACAACGTCAAATTCTACCATGAAAGGATGGATGCCTGCGGAGTGAAACCGTCTGACATCAGAAGCATAGACGACATCGGCATGCTCCCGTTCATGACAAAGCAGGACCTCAGGGACTACTACCCCACCGAGACATTCGCTGCTCCAATGAGCGAGATCGTGCGTTTTCACGCCTCAAGCGGCACCACCGGCAAACCGATTGTGGCAGGTTACACACGCAATGACCTTGACAACTGGAGCGAAGGTGTGGCGCGATGCCTCACGGCATACGGGCTGAGCAAACACGACATCATACAGATATCATACGGCTACGGCCTGTTCACCGGAGGACTTGGAGCACACGAAGGAGCCACCAAGGTGGGATGTTCGGTGCTCCCCGCATCCAGCGGCAACACTTCAAAGCAGCTGCTGCTCATGAAGGACCTTGGTGTGACTGCACTCTGCTGCACACCTTCCTACGCCCTTTTCCTGGCCGAATCGCTCCATTCCACTCCCGGTTTCTCACCCGACCAGATGAACCTCAAGGTGGGTATCTTCGGTGCGGAGCCCTGGAGCGAGAACATGCGGGCCGAGCTTGAAGACAAACTCGGCATCAAGGCATACGACATCTACGGGCTCACCGAAGTAAGCGGCCCCGGCGTAGGAGGCGAATGTGAATATCAGGACGGAACACACATCTGGGAGGATATGTTCTACCCCGAGATAATAGATCCCAACACATGCCGGCCTCTTGATTACGGGCAGACAGGCGAGCTTGTGTTCACCACACTTCTCAAGGAAGGCATGCCGGTGATACGCTACCGCACACGCGACCTCACCCACCTCAATGCCGACAGATGCCGGTGCGGCCGCACCATGGTAAGAATGGGCAAGATTATGGGAAGGACAGATGACATGCTCATAGTACGTGGTGTGAATGTATTCCCCAGCCAGATAGAATCTGTGATACTGGAATTTGCAGAATGCAGCGGACAGTATCTCATAACAATCGACCGTATCAACAACAACGACACATTCCAGCTCGACCTCGAGCTCCGTCCCGACTGTTACAGCGACAATATGAGCCGTATGGAAAACCTCAAGAAGGAGATAGTGGGACGGCTGGCCAGTGTCATAGGGCTCAAATGCGACCTTCACATCGTCGAGCCCGGCAACATAGAGCGTTCGTGCGGCAAGGCTAAACACGTAGCAGACCTTAGAAAAATTTAAAATCATAAATTCCAGCATATATGATAATCCAGCAACTCTCTATTTTCGTCCAGAACAAGATAGGACGGTTCACCGAGGTCACAAACATCCTTGGACAGGCCGGAGTTAACATGGAGGCTTTCACTGTTTCTGAGAATTCCGACTTCGGTATCCTGCGTCTGATTGTAGACGACACACAGCGCGCCGTTGACGCACTGCGCGCAGCGAACTTTGCCGTAAACATCACTGACGTAGTTTGTCTGGACTGTGCCGACACCCCCGGCTCGATTGCACCGTTCATGAACATACTCTCAAGGGAAGGCGTCTCTATAGAGTATATGTATGCTTTCACGATGGGAGACCGCTCCCGCATCGTGATCCGCACAGATGACCTCGAACGCTGCGACAGACTTATCTCTGAATAGTCTGGAAGCAGCTGGCAGAATTTCTAAAAATCGGCTTTCATGGCCGATTTTTCTGTTTATGGCCGGTACGGCAATGGCTTTGATGTAGCTTTGCGGCTGAGAATATCCGCCCCGATTGGATACATCAAAACCATTATGACATGAGAAAAAGATTCATAGCGACAGCTATCTTGTACTTTGCATTCCTGGCAGCCGTAGTGGCGCTTGCCGGATGCAACTCAATACGTGAATGGACAAGCCGCGAACCGGCTACCATCAACACTTCTTTCAGCGTTGCCAACACGCTGCTTGCCACACGGTCTAAAAGCAGGCCCGACACAAACTCCTTTATCCTGAACATCAGGAATTCGGGTGGCGACGTAATCTACAACGGCCTGTACGGCCTCAAGCCTGCAGAGATGACCATTCCTGCAGGAGCTTATACCTTGAGTGTAATCTCAGAAGAATTTGACGCCCCAGCATGGGAGACACCTGTATACGGTGACTCGGTGGACATTGTGGTGGCAAGCGGAGAAACGGCGAATGTCTCTTTTGTCTGCAAGATGCTTAACACAGGTGTCCGCATCAGAATGAGTGAGAGATACTTGAGCAAATATCCGGGAAGCCTGGTCGTAGAGCAGGACGGCGGGGCGTTGTCATACACCTACGGCGAACAGCGTTTCGGCTATTTCTGTGCCGGTAATGCCACATTCAAAGGCACCGACAGCAAGGGCGCGCAGGAAGTGCTCTTCAGCAAGAACTTCAATGCAGGAGACATGCTCACCCTCTCTCTCGACGCCACAAGCGTAGACTCCAGGCAGTCTGTCAGCATATCTGTCGACACCACAAGGAACTGGTGCTACGAGGCAGTTGTGGTAGGAAGATATGCCGGTGACAACGGCGACGGCAAGACAGCTGCAACAGCCTTCAGTCCGTCTGCAGCACAGAACCATGTAGGTGAAACAGCCTGGGTTTGGGGATATATTGTCGGTGGAGACCTGAGCAGTTCTGCAATCTCCTTCGAACCGCCTTTCACAAAGGCCACCAACCTGGCGATTGCAGAAAGCCCGGTATGCACCACCCGCAGTGAATGCCTTTCGGTAGAGCTTGCCAGCGGCAGTGAAATCCGTAACGGAATCAACCTTACCGACCATCCCGAAATGCTGGGGAGGAAAGTGGCGATACAAGGCACCATCACCGCCTCGTATCTTGGTCTGGTTGGTCTGAAAAGCGTGAAGGACTACTCTGTAGACTAAATATTTCCAAAATAATTTTGTTTATTAGGAATAAAAATCTACATTTGCACTCCCAAAACAGAAGAGATTCTGTTGAAGGAGTCTGACTTGCTAGCTCAGTTGGTAGAGCACAGCACTTTTAATGCTGGGGTCTTGGGTTCGAGCCCCAAGCAGGTCACAAAAAAAAGCAGGCGTTTCAAACGTCTGCTTTTTTTGTTTGCCGGTCAGTCTGTTTATTCCTGTTTATTCCTGGAAGCTCTTCTCGAACCTGACAGCTTCAGGAGTCTGGACCTTGATCTTCACACAGTCATCAAGCACCTTGCCACCATTCAGCCCGATAACCTTCAGTGCGTGGCCGAATGAAATTTCATAAGTCCTGTTGAGTGAAAGATTTGTGTAGGCGAAGTTGATGTCTCCACATCGGCGAGACCGGCCTTGAACTGCTCGGGGATATTG
>JAGHVP010000012.1 GCA_018064305.1 Candidatus Equibacterium intestinale
AGTCATTTGGAAGATTTACAGCGGATGCATGCAGGTTTGTCACCAGGTTCCGTTTCCTGATCATGGCTTCAGTCATATCTGTGCTCGGTATAGGTACGTTCGTTCAATATATAAAGAAATGAAAAGAATCATCATCGCATTATTTATTGCAGCGCTGGCCCATTCAGCGGTTGTGGCACAGGAACCCCCGAAGAGGTACGGTATCAAGTCGGGAATAATCTCCCGTGATATGAAGCATGGTCAGAAAAGTACCTTCTATTTTGATGATTACGGACATAAGACGGCAGAAATCAACACTGCAATTATGTGTGTCGACGGTGTGCACAGGGATACGGTCGGTACAGGGACAATCATGGTTGACGGCCAGAGATACTATGTTTCATATGTCTGGAAAACCAAGCGGCTGATTGGGCATGAATCGGAAATGGTCAATTTTCTGAATCTGACTCAAGATATGGTCAAAGAATACGGTATAAAGAAAGTGGGAACAGAGGAGGTGTGTGGGAGACCATGTGATATATATTTTCTTCATTACAAATATATAGGGTTACCAGTGGTGGAAACGGTTTGGGTGTGGAAAGGCATCTTCCTGAAAAAGGAAACGAAATCATACGGGTTGTATAAGACGATGGAAACCACTGACATTCAGGAGAACGTCCCAGTTGACCCCTCGGTGTTCATTGTCCCCGACTTTGAGGAAGTTCAGAAATAACGGCAGTTCATAGAAAATTTGCGGGAATGGCAAAAGTGGCTAAATTTGCTCTGGTAATTTGAGTGATATCAACCAAAAATATCAGAACATCATGAAAAAACTCTTATCATCAGTAGCTGCTTTCATCATGGTGGCGCTTGTGGCCACTTCATGCGGCCTTCTCGCACCCAAGTCTACAGTTGTCGACCCTGCAACCACAGAGTCTGCAAAAGACGGCAAGCTTGTAGGTACTATCCTCAAGACTATCTACGACCAGTATTCAAAAGACGGTGTCATTGACACAGGCAATGTGAAGAACATCGTGAACATGGCGCAGCTTGCAGGCGTGCTTGCTAAAGTGAAGAATCTTGTGAGCGGCACTTCAGACTATGCCGACTTCGCAAAGGGTATCGTTACCGGTACCAAGAACCAGATCAGCACCGACAAGACAGATGCAGTGATCAAGGCGCTCGGCTCGCTCGCAGGCAATGTGGACCTGAGCCAGCTGGCAGGTCTTGCCACCAAGGCAGGCGCCCAGGCAGCCGTTGCTGCACAGGAGCCTACCAAAGAACTTGTAGAGACAGCAAAGTCAGTTGCCTCTATCATGCAGCTCTTCGGCGAATAATAGTTGATTGAGGTTGATTCTTTCCATACTTGCCTTGTTCCTCTCCTGCTTCCTCGGTGGAAGCGGAGTGGCCGGCGTGTGTCTGGAAATGGTGCATGATGACATTTCCGAGGTATGCCAGGACAATGGTCGTTCCGAGTGTGATTTCGGTGCCAACGACCTTGCGGTGCTGCCGGCAGGAACTTCAGCATATTCCGGAACGGGTGGCGGTTCTGCACCGGCGGTCCATCCTGCAAAGGCGGCCAGGCGTTTCCAGATTTTTTCAAGATCCATTGCAGCTGTATGCAGCCTGATTGCATTCAGGGCAGGCATTGTCGAGTGCCAGGCCTGCTTTCATTCAAGCCGCCGGTATATTCATTCAATATGCCATCTCCTGATTTAGTACAGGGTTATTTTCTGTTGAATCTTAATCATTCCGACACAGTCTTTCCACTCTGACACCGGCATACGACTGCCGATGCCGGCTGTCGTGGGCATGGCGCCCATGATGGCGGAATGATGTGCGGCCAGATAAATAACCCCATAAAAATCGTAACACATGAAAATCAATATGAAAAGAGTCCATACATTGAAGGACCTGGCAATATCATTATCAATAACAATAGCTGGTGCAGGCATTTTCTTCTGCCATAAGGATCTAGGCAGCTGCATTGTGGTCTGCGGGCTGATAATGCTTCTGGTATTCAGAAGCGGATACAGGATAGACGGCAAGGGAGCGGTCCTCAGAAAGAAGTCGGCCGACTTGTGTAAATGCTGCAAGCCGTCCATTCTCGATTATCTGAACGGCATGGACATCACCCCGGTGGTAAAGAAGGGCAACGAGGGCGGTGTGATTCATCTGGAAGTATATTACAATGCCGAAGAAGGAATCGCCTATGCACAGCTGTTTGAGTTTCGGAACTATACCTATGAGCCTGAGACAGAGATGGTAGAACTTCATTATCCCAAAGCTGGCAGGCTTGTCTCGCAGCTATGACAGACGCCTTCGGACTCAGTGCCGCACTGTTCCTTTTCGGAATAATAATATTTGTGTGCGTGCTGCTTAACAATGCCTCTTCAAAAAGAGGCATTCCTATGCTGCTGGCTTTCATCCTGTTCGGTGTGCTGTGCGGGAATGTGGGCAGCATCCCCATCTATCTTGACGACAGCAGGATGGCTGAAAGAGTGTGTACGGTGGCCCTCATCTTCATAATGTTTTACGGAGGGTTCGGAACGAGTTGGAAAAGCGCAAGGAAGGTAGCGGTGGAGTCCGGCCTGCTTGCCACTGCCGGGGTCATTGTGACTGCACTTCTGACAGGACTGTTCTGCCGGCTTGTCCTGAAGTGGGACTGGGCGGAAAGCCTCCTGCTTGGCGCGGTGCTGAGTTCTACCGACGCAGCATCTGTATTCTCGATACTCCGCTCCAACAGGCTCGGGTTGAAGAACAATACTGCGCCTATACTTGAGGTGGAGAGTGGCTCGAACGACCCTGCCGCATATATGCTTACAGCAGTTATGATTTCTGTTGTCAACGGAGAAGCAAGTGCCGGGAGTGTGGTGTGGATGGTACTGGCTCAGATTGGACTGGGGGCAATTTTCGGGCTGCTGATAGCCCAGGGGGGAGTGGCCATCATGAGAAGGATGTCTTTTGCAACATCTGGTTTTGACTCCCTTACAGTGCTTGCAATAGCGGTTGCTTCGTATGCGTTGCCCGATATGCTTGGTGGAAACGGGTACTTGAGCGCGTATATCGTTGGAATCGCATTGGGAAACAACAGCTTCCCCGGCAGAAAGAGGCTTATTGCATTCTTTGACGGAATAACTGGACTGGTGCAGATGATTATCTTTTTTATGCTTGGCCTGCTTGCGCGCCCTGCACTTCTCTGGAAAGCGCTGCCGCCGGCACTTGCCATTGCGGCCGCCCTTCATATGTATGCTCGTCCGGCAGCAGTGGCATTGCTGCTTACCCCTTTCCGCAGGTATCCGGCCCGCCAGCAGGGACTTGTCTCGTTTGCCGGCCTGAGAGGGGCGTCGTCCATAGTGTTTGCCATTGTTGCCATTACCAGATGCATGAACCTTGAACATGACATCTTCAGTATCGTGTTCTGTGTGGTGCTGGTGTCGATAGGGGTGGAAGGAAGCCTTGTCCCGTGGATGGCAAGGAAACTGGGAATGGTCGATGACAGCAATGATGTCATGAAGACCTTCAGCGACTTCGCTGAAGAAACGGCTCTGCATTTCAGCCGGATTGATGTTGAAGAGGGCGATTTATGGGATGGAATTGCGTTGAAAGACGCGCGTCTGCCGAAAGGGGTGCTGGTCTGCAGGATTGCAAGACCTGACCGGGAAGACCCTTCGATCGTGGAAAGGATGACTCCGGATGGAAACACTGTGATACTTGCGGGCGACATAGTGATACTGTGCTCCAAATCTTATAGAAGTGACAGGGAATTGAGTATTCGTGAAACAGAAATAGATGAAGGGGGCGAGTTCGACGGCAAGGACCTGGCGCATTACTGCCGATCGGCCGGAGGCCAGGTGCTGATGATACTGCGGGGCGGTATGACTATTGTCCCGAACGGCTCGACTGTCCTGCGTGGAGGTGATATCTTGTACAGCCATTCATAGTTGATTTCTGCAATAATGTGGTGGATTCGGATAGTTTTGGTATATTCGCAGGACATTATTTTTTCAAAAAGACAGACATGAAAAGACTTACAATGATTCTGCTGGCGTGCCTTCTGGCAATGCCCGCCCTCAGGGCCCAGGGACCTCAGCCGGCCTGGGCTCCCGCAGTAACAGGAAAGATCGACCCGTATATGAAGGAGTTCGGCGGGTACGGTTATATGCTGGAGAAGAACTGCAGGATGAATATCTGGTGGGCCGAAGCTGCCTACAAGGTGATGAAAGACACTCCGCTGCCCACCCGCACTGCAAAGTCGATAGAAGTGAGTTCGGCGAAGAACGAGGCCGAATCATTCATTGTGGTGGTGCGTCCGAGAAGGGACGTGAAGGATTTCACAATCTCTGTAGATGACTTCAGGTGCGGCGGCAATGTGATTCCCTCTGCCGACAGGGTGGAGCTGCGCACCGTAGACAGCGCAAAGGTATGGAAGGCTGCCAATGCCTATTCATACGAAGGGCTGTGGCCCGACCCGCTGCCTCTCTACAACGGCGCCATGACATTGAAGGCCGGCAGGAACTATGCCT
>JAGHVP010000148.1 GCA_018064305.1 Candidatus Equibacterium intestinale
CTCGAAGGATGGATATATTCCCCGTGTTACGAGCGGCTCCACCGGCACAATGTTCCGGGCTTATCAGGACAAGGACAGTGCCATAAGGCGTATCGCGACCATCAAGGCTTCCAACGAGGAGTTCTGTTTCCATTCCTGTATGCCTATGCTGTATCTGCGTACGCTTGAGATTCCGGAAGAAGATGGCAGTATGCTTCGCTACGAAAAGGCGCAGAACATCTGGTTTGGTTATATCGCCTCGTATGACGATGCTGAACTTGAACGGGTTGTCAGATTCATCATTGACAGGCGTATCCGCTTTGTCAAGGGATATGCATCTGTTGTTGAGCATCTTACTGATTATATAGAGAGGAGCGGGACTGCGCTGCCACGGGGACTGGTGTTCATCACAATCAGCGAAATCCTTACTGAGAATGTCCGTTCGCGCATAGTTGACAGGCTCGGTCTGCACGTGGTCTCCCAGTATGCCAACGAGGAAAACGGCCTGCTGGGCCAGTCTGTGCCGGACGGACCGGGTACCGTGTTCCGTCTGAACAAGGCGAATTGCAAAATCGAGCTGCTTGACCTTGACAGTGATGAACCTGTCAGTATGGGTCAGCCCGGAAGGGTGGTGGTGACGGATATGACCAACAGGGCTATGCCTCTGATCCGCTATGATATCGGTGATGTGGCTGTCTGTCTGGAGGCTTTGCCGAATGGAGAACCACTGGTGATCCGTCTTCTTGACTGCAGACGTAATGACATTATTTATGACACTACGGGGAATCCCGTGTCTATGGTTTTCCCTCCTCAGGTATTTGCACTGCCTTCTTTGCGCCAGATGCAGTTCATCCAGGAGGATGTGAAGAAGTATGTGCTGAATCTTAATCTGAGCCCTGATTCTCAAGATGTGGATTGCGCCCGGATTGCGCAGTATATCAAGGATATTCTGGGACAGGATGCTGAAGTCTGTGTCCGAATTCTGGACGGAATGCCGCAGATAAGCACCCGCAAGCACAAACTGTGCATCCAGAAATGCAGCCGGTATATGCCGCAGGATTGACGAGTCTCTTGATTGTAATTATTGTTGTGAACTATTTTAAAACTGGTTCTAAATGTTTATCTTTACATAAGAATTGGTTGTAATTACAATTTGTTTGAAATATAATGTGTAAACGAATTTATCTGTGTCTTGCTCACATGTCCGAAGAAGGATTGGAGCAGAAGTATGTGAAAGAGGCTTTCGACACGAACTGGGTGGTGCCGCTTGGCCCTAATGTGAATGGTTTCGAGGATGATTTGAAGGCGTTTGTGTGCGAAAGGCAGGCCGGTGCCGCTGTAGCACAGGGCGTTGCCGGTTCGGCTTCGGCTGGTTCTGTTCAAGCCGGTGACACCGCCGGTTCGGCTGATGCTTCGGCTGTCGTTTCGGCCGGCGCCGCGGGGCAGCAGGCTCCCCTGGAGCGAGAGGTGGTGGCGCTGAGCGCCGGTACGGCTGCGGTGCACCTTGGTCTTATCGCCTGCGGCGTGCAGGCGGGCGACGAGGTGATTGTGCAGAGCTTCACCTTCTGCGCTTCGTCGCACCCCGTGACCTACCTTGGCGCGAAGCCTGTGTTTGTGGATTCTGAGCCGGACACGTGGAATATGGACCCGGAGCTGCTGGAGGAGGCTATCGAGGACCGTATCGCCAGGACGGGACGTGCGCCCAAGGCGATTGTGCCCGTGGCCCTGTATGGCATGCCTTACGATTGCGAGAGAATTATGGCCGTTGCGGACAAGTATGGCATTCCCGTGCTGGAGGACGCTGCGGAGGGCTTCGGCAGCCGCTACAAAGGTCAGGTGCTGGGCACTTTCGGACGCTTCGGGGCGCTCAGCTTCAATGGCAACAAGATGATTACCACTTCGGGCGGCGGCGCTCTTATCTGTCCGGACCGCGAGGCTTGGCAGACCGTGATGATGTATGCCACGCAGTACCGCGAGAGCTATCCGTACTACCAGAATGAGCATATAGGCTACAACTACCGTATGAGCAACATCTGCGCAGGTATAGGCCGCGGCCAGATGACGGTGGCCCCCGCTCATATCGCCCATCACCGCCATATCGCCGAGCTGTATGAGGCTGCGTTTGCCTCTGTGCCCGGCGTCACTTTCCACAAGGGACCTGATTTTGCCGCGGAGGGCAGCAATTACTGGCTTAACACCATCACGCTCGATCCTTCGCTCCGCGTAAAGGGTCAGGACAAGGCCTATGCGCAGATTGTGACCGGGGCCGTGGGTGGTGCGGCCGGCGTGATCCATGCGGCTTCTTCGGCGCATACGGACTGTGAGCCGAATGCCAATGTCGAGGCTATGCGCGTGGGACTGGATGCTGCCGGCATTGAGGCCCGCCCGGTGTGGAAGCCTATGCACAAGCAGCCGGTGTATCTCGATGCGCCTTCCTACCTTCGTCCCTGCAACCTTTTCGGTACGCCTGAGGCTTCGGTGAGCGAGGCCGTGTTCAAGGTGGGTATGTGTCTGCCTTCCGGCCCTATGGTGACCGATGAGGATGTGGCATATATTGTGGAGACCATCAAGAGCCTGATCGAGGCCTAGCGGGCTTTCAGGTTGCTTTCGGGTTGCTTTCGGGTTGCTTTTGGGTTGCTTTCGGGTGTTCCCGTAGTAATTTTTGGGTAGTGCCTGTGCGCTGATGTTTTGGGAATGTGCCCCTGAGGGCCCTGTGTTGC
>JAGHVP010000198.1 GCA_018064305.1 Candidatus Equibacterium intestinale
ATTGCTGCCAGCGCGAAGTGCGGCAGAAATGCAGTCAGATTGCTGCCAGCGCGAAGTGCGGCAGAAATGCAGTCAGATTGCTGCCAGCGCGAAGTGCGGCAGAAATGCAGTCAGATTGCTGCCAGATAATGACATCGGGGCAGTATGAGGGAATAATCACCCCGTTTGAGGGTACAGGTATGAATTCGGGGCGATTTGATGGCAACGCTCCCCCGAAAAGAGTCGATGAACCAGCAGTCAGCATGACTGCAGCAAAAACCGGCAATACCGCCGCAGAACCGGTCCAAGAAAGTACAAATAGCGTCCAGCCTGCGGAACCAGCATTTTTTAGGAGCACCAAAGTGCCTGTGCAGGGAGACCTTGCCGGTCAGGGCTACCTCACTACTTTCGTGAATTCGGGAGTTCCGCCGTCAGGGGCGAGCACATAGATGGTGGTCTGGACCGGCTGGCCGGCCATGTCTAGGGCTGCAGTAGTGAAGAGATATTCCTTTCCGCCCGGAACGGCTCTCTCGGATACAGCGACAGGCTCTCCGAGAGGCATCTCGTAAGAGCCGCATGCGGCATTGAAGACCGCCTGGTCTGCCTCAGCCACATCTCTGCATTCAGAGAACTCGGGGAGTTCTTCCACTTCGCCATCCTTGAAGCCTGCCTTGACAAGGAACTTTTCAATCTCGGCGGGAGCCTTTGCAATGCGGGCATTGCGTACACCGTATCCTTCAATGAATTCAGCATCGGGAAGCAGCTCTTTCAGATTGTCAGAACTGCTCTCCAGTCCGCCGCTTCCGAATGTGCAGAAAGGAACGATTTTCTTCCCCTCGAACTTCACTTCATTCACAAGTGAGAACACAGGCCGTGCCGCAACGCCGAACCATACCGGATAACCGAGGAAGATTACATCATAGTCGGAGATGTTGGATTCCAGCGCCTTCAGGGGAGAAAGGGCATTGCTCTGCTGCTCTTCCATGCACCTCTGGATCGTCTGCTGGAAATCGCCGTCATAAGGATTCTCTACATCGAATGCCTCGATGTCGGCCCCCAGTTCGGAGGCTATCCTTTCGGCCACTGCCTTTGTGGCACCAGTCTGAGAATAGTAGAGTACCAGCACTTTCTGATGGTTTGCCGTGCAGGCTGAAAGCACAGCAGCGGTTGCGAGAATCATAAGCTTTTTCATAGTGTTATTAAAAAATAAGAGGACCACGAAGGTCCTCCTTAAAGTATTGTGTCGGACTGGTTTGTTGTTGGACCGGGTTGAACGTGTATAGGTCAGGTTCTATCCGCAGTGGTAGAACTTGCGTACGATGTCGATCATTGCCACTTCGTGGTTGTCGAGCTTTGTGCGGATGTCGGCGTCGTCATAGCTGCGGAGCTTGGCGATGGTGCCGTCGATGAGGGCGGGGGCGAAGATGCCTTTCTCCTCGTAGAATGCACGTTTTGCCGCAAGGCAGTCAGCACTTTCTGCGCAGCTTGTGGGAAGCTGCTCGAGAGAGTTGAGAAGCGCCTCGTTGGCTTTGTCGTGGATATTTACATTGACGTAAGTCTTCTCTGCAACCTCGAGGGAATCGGGTGATTCAAGACCCAGGCGTGCTGCTGTCACAAGGCCTGCCAGGATCAGATAGATGTCGGCGCTGCCGTCAGCGGAGCGGAGCTCGACAGTCTGCTTGCTTACTGCAGGAATCTCTGCGGGTTTCTCGAGAGGGTTGACCTGCGACATCATATCCTTCGATGCGCTCCATCCGAGGGGCACTCTGACAAGGACAGAGCGGTTGCGGTCGCCCCAGCATACACTTGTGGGAGCCTCCTGATGGGGAACGAGGCGGAAATATGATGTGGGGTTGGTGTTGCCGAATGCTGTGAGTGACGAAGCGCATTTGACATATCCTGCAATGGCGCGGCGTGCAACGTCTGAAAGTTTGCCGTCTTCAACCATCACGCTCTTGTCGCCCTTCATGATCCTGGTGTGGAAGTGGAGGCCGCTGCCAGCCTTGCCGGCAGTGATCTTGGGAGCGAATGTGAGGTCAAGACCCCAGTTGTATGCGAGTGTGCGCAGGATCCATTTGGCAATCATCAGCTGGTCTGCCGCCTTCTCTACATCTGTGGGAAGGAATTCGATTTCATTCTGCTCATAGAGGATACCGTCCTGGCAGAAGTTGCCGACCTCGCTGTGGGCATATTTGATTTCGCCGCCTGCCTGGGCGATGAGGTTCATCGCTTCGTGGCGGAAAGCTTCGAATTTTGCGAAGGGAGTGGACTCGTGGTAACCGCGCTGGTCTTCTGCAAGGAAGCTGTCGGAAGCCTCGCCTGTAACATAGAACTCAAGTTCGCCCATGGCCTCGAAACGGAAACCAGTCGAGCTCTTGAACTCGTCGTGAGCCTTCTTGAGTGTGTACTGGGGAGCGAGGTCGAGAGGGTCGCCGTCTTTCGTGAAGTAGCTGCAGAGCAGACCGAGGGTAGGAATCTCGGCGAAAGGATCGACATATGCTGTGCAGAAGCGTGGGATTACATAAAGGTCGCTGCTGCTTGCAGAAATGTAGGGGAACAGGCTTGATCCGTCGACACGCTCGCCGTAGGTGAGGATGTTCTCCAGATATTCAAGGTTGGTTACGGGGAAACCCAATGTCTTGAGGCGGCAGTCGCTGCCCGCATAGCGGAAGTTTACGATGCGGATGTTGTTCTCAAGAACATATTTGATGATGTCCTCTTTTGTGAACTCAGAGGTGTCTTTCTTCAGATACGCCACCAGAGGGTTGATACTATACTGGAA
>JAGHVP010000155.1 GCA_018064305.1 Candidatus Equibacterium intestinale
TAATCTCCAGCTTCAGATATTCGAGTTATTCAAAAGAATTACGCTTGCTCTTGTTCTTAAAATTGCTGCTACAATTTCAGTACTTGTCTTGTACTTCTGTCTTCCATTAAGTCAATGAACTCTCCCCTTGCCTCTCAAACGCCTTACGTTCGTTTCTCAAAGGGACCGCAAAGATATACACTTTTTCTTTCCCTGCAAATTATTTCTTAACTTTTTTTGCAAAAAATATTGCAAAAAACGTCATCTTTCAAATTCCAGTGCGCACACCTTGGGGCGGCCGGCACACAGTTTTCCGTCACGTACTGCAAAGGTTCCGTTCACAACCGTGTGAACCACAGATGAATAGAACTTTTCAACCGGGCTCCAGCCACAGCGTGAAGCCACTGAAGGGGCAGAAGGAGCCTTCATATCGAAGACAACAAGGTCTGCCTTATATCCTTTTCTCACAAAACCACGTGACTTAACCTTCCAAATTCGCGCCAGGGCATGAGCCGCACACTCGAACACAGAAGTGAGCTTCATCTTCCCTTCCGCAACAAGATCGAGCATCATAAGAAGCGAGAACTGCACAAGGGGGATTCCCGACGGAGAATGCAGATAATCTGTCTGCTTTTCTTCAAGAAGGTGCGGGGCATGGTCGGTGGCGATGGTATCAATAACACCGGAGCGCACTGCATCAAGCAGCGCCCTGCGGTCTGATGCTCTCTTTATGGCAGGGTTGCATTTCACCAGAGGGCCGAACTCTGCATAGGCCGAATCATCGAAATAGAGATACTGCACACAGGTTTCGGCAGTCACCTTCACCCCTGCTTTCTTTGCTGCTGCCACCATATCCACCTCTTCTGCTGTTGAAAGATGGGTGATATGCAGGTGTGCTCCCGTTTCACGGGCAAGTTCGATTGCCAGTGACGATGATGCAATGCATGCCTCACGGCTGCGGATAAAAGGATGGGCCTCGAACGGTATGTCATATGCATAAACTTCCTTGAACCCTTCCAGATTCCCAGCTATGATTCCGTTATCTTCGCAATGGACAGCGACAGGAATCTTCGATTCTGCAAATATCCTGTGCAGCGATGCCTTGTCATCAACCAGCAGGTTGCCTGTTGACGAACCCATGAAAACCTTCACACCGCAGACCCGCCTGGTGTCAACTCCTACAATCTGACACAGGTTGGTGCTCGTGGCTCCGATGTAGAAGGCATAGTTGGCATAAGAGCCGCGTGCCGCCACAGCCTCTTTTGACAGAAGTGCAGCCTCCGAAACTGCCGGAGGGTTGTTGTTGGGCATATCCATATAGGATGTTACACCGCCGAGCACTGCTGCCGCGCTTTCCGATTCGATGCAGCCTTTATGCGTAGCACCGGGCTCACGGAAATGGACATGTTCGTCTATGAGTCCCGGAGCTATATGAAGCCCCGTAAGGTCAACGACCTCAGAGGCAAGGTCACGGTATTTCTTCTCAAGTGCTTCGGCGTCCGGGTCGAACGAGGCCCAGACATCGGCGATAGTATCACCTTCGACAAAGACCCCGCCTCCATAGACGAGCCCTTCGTTGACGATTGTGCCGTTGATGAAAAGGATTCCGGGCATCTTATTGTCTTGGCTTGATTCTGCGCAGTTTCAGCCCCATGACGCCCCAGAAAGCCTCACCGAAAATACCGCTGCTCATCTTCGAGACACCTTCGGTGCGGTCTACGAAAATGATGGGGACTTCGGCAATCTTGAAACCAAGCTTGTACGAAGTGTATTTCATTTCAATCTGGAAGCCGTACCCCTTCATCTTGACGCGGTCGAAGTCGATGGTCTCAAGCACCTTGCGTCGGTAGCACACAAATCCTGCAGTAGTGTCGAACACCCTCATGCCCAAGACTGTGCGCACATCGGTCGATGCGAAATAAGACATCACCACGCGCCCGATAGGCCAGTTGATGACACTGATACCCTTGCAGTAGCGCGAGCCGATGGACACATCCGCACCATCTTCTGCGCAGGCCCTGTAGAGGCGCGGCAGGTCATCGGGATTATGGGAGAAATCGGCATCCATCTCGGTGATGTAATCGTACTGGTGCTCTATCGCCCACTTGAATCCTGCGATATAGGCAGTGCCGAGCCCCAGCTTGCCGGTACGCTCCACAATGAAGAGAGAATCGGGAAATTCCGCCATCAGCCCCTTCACGATAGAGGCAGTGCCGTCAGGCGACCCATCGTCGATTACCAGAATGTGGAAGTCATCCTCCTGGGAACGGACCTTGCGGATGATCTTCTCTATGTTTTCCTTCTCGTTATAGGTAGGAATAATGACCAATTTTCTATCTGAACTCATAATAATCCAAAATTAATGAAAAATTAATCAAAAATCAAACTGAGTGCTATTCTGGAGCGTTTCAAATCCACCTCAACCACTTTCACCTCTATCTGCTGGTGGATCTTGAGCACCTGTGACGGGCTTTCAACCCTGGTGCGGGACATGCGTGAAACATGGATCAGGCCGTTCTGCTTGATGCCGAGGTCCACAAACGCACCGAAATCGGTGATGTTGGTGACAATACCCGGCAATATCATGCCCGGCCTGACATCTTCTATCGTGCGGATATCCTCATTGAATTCAAACACCTTGATGCTCTGGCGCGGGTCGCGGCCAGGCTTCTTCAATTCTGCAATGATATCCTGCAGGGTGGGCAGTCCCACCTGGTCATCTACATATCTCGAGAGATCTATGCTGTTGCAGAGCTCTTCGTTGCGCACAAGCGAAGCCACGTCGACATCCAGGTCACGGGCCATCTTCTCTACAATCGGATATCTTTCAGGATGGACAGCGGAATTGTCGAGCGGATTGGCGCCACCCGGGATGCGGAGGAAACCGGCGCACTGCTCGTATGCCTTTGCGCCGAGGCGCTTTACTTTCAGCAGCTCGGAGCGCGACGAAAACGTGCCGTTCTGGGTGCGGTAGTCCACTATGCCGGCGGCAAGTGACGGCCCTACTCCGGATACATACTGAAGCAGGTACACGCTTGCCGTATTGAGGTTCACACCCACACTGTTTACACAGCTCTCGACCGTATTGTCGAGCTGTTCCTTCAGAAGCGACTGGTCTACATCATGCTGGTACTGCCCCACTCCGATCGACTTGGGGTCGATCTTCACAAGTTCTGAAAGAGGGTCCATGAGCCTGCGCCCGATAGAGACTGCACCGCGCACCGTAACATCATAGTCAGGGAACTCGTCGCGGGCGATCTTCGATGCCGAATAGACCGAAGCGCCGTCTTCACTTACAGAAAAGACCCTGATTCCTTCAGGAAGTGCTATTTTCTTTATGAAATATTCTGTTTCACGGCCGGCTGTGCCGTTGCCGATTGCAATCACTTCTATATTGTATGCCTGAACCATGTTGGAAATCTTCTTCATGGCCATGACACGCTCGTTTACAGGAGGATGCGGATAGATTGTATCGTTGTGCAGAAGATTGCCCTGGGCATCCAGGCACACCACCTTGCAGCCGGTGCGGAAGCCCGGATCGATTGCCATGGTGCGTTTCTGCCCCACCGGTGCGGCAAGCAGCAGCTGGCGCAGATTCTCACCGAACACCTTTATCGACTCTACATCTGCCTTTTCCTTGGCTATGCGCAGCGCCTCGTTCTCTATCGAAGGATGCAGCAGGCGCTTGTAACTGTCTTTCACTGCACTCGAAATCAGACTCCTGCATGCAGGGGAAAGGTTGCGTATGTCACGCATCACAATATTTTCAATCTTACCCACAGTGCGTTCAGCGTCCATCTCCACATGTACCGTAAGCATGCCTGTGGATGCACCGCGGAGGAGTGCAAGAAGCCGGTGCGACGCCACCCTGTACAGCGGTTCCTTATGGTCGAACCAGTTGCGGTAGCGGTCTGATTCCTCTTCGTTCGATGCACCTTCCTTTGAAAGTTTCGATGAAACCGCGCCCCACTTGAGGTAGCTGTCACGCAATGTCTGACGTACCCTGGCATTTTCACTCACCTGCTCGGCAATAATGTCAGACGCACCTTTCAGCGCCTCATCGGCATCAGGCACATCCTTGTTTACAAAACGCTGCGCTTCACGTGCCGGATCCTGGCACCTTCCGCTCATGATTGACTCAGCCAGCGGCTTCAACCCCTTCTCCGCCGCTATCGAAGCCCTAGTGCGCTTCTTGGGGCGGTAAGGCAGGTAGAGGTCTTCCAGCGCCGTCAGGTCCACTTCTTTCTCGATGGCGTTTCGTAGTTCATCGGTCAGCGCCCCCTGCTCTTCAATGGATTTCAGAACAGCAGCCTTGCGCTTGTCAAGATCGGTGAAATAGCCGAAATAATGCTTGACCTCGGCCACCTGGACTTCATCCAGACCGCCGGTGCGCTCTTTACGATAACGGCTGATAAACGGGATGGTTGCTCCATCCTCAAACAGCTCCACGCAGTGCAGCACCTGCCATGGCGCCACATTCATAAGTGAGCTGATGTGCTTGATATAAAGGTCAGTCATGAGATACCTGGTGCAATTGCTCGCGGTAAGAGGTGAATATCTGAGATTTTGAGACGAAGCCGAGATATCTTCCCTGCTCGTCCAGGACAGGCAGGTTCCAGGCTTCGGTAGATTCGAACTTGTTCATCACACTCTCCATCTTCTCTTTGCTGGAGAGCACGGAAGGAGAATCTTTCACAATCTCCTTTATGGTAACCTTGTCGTACAGGTCACTGTTGAACATGATGTTGCGCACGTCGTCGACAAACACAAGCCCCTGGTAGATTCCTTCATCATCCACAACGGGGATGATGTTGCGGTTTGACGATGAGATTATTTCAACCAGGTCGCCAAGTTTCTTGTCGATGCCCACCGGGCTGAAATCAGTTTCAATGAAGTCGCTTATCTTGAGAAGAGTAAGCACCGCCTGGTCGCTGTCGTGAGTCAGCAGCTCGCCCGAGGCTGCGATACGCTTCGTATAGATCGAATACTGCTCGAACATTCTGATTGTGGCGAAAGATATCGCCGACACAATCATCAGGGGGAACATCAGCACATATCCGCCAGATATCTCTGCAATGAGGAAGATTGCAGTAAGCGGGGCCTGCATCACACCCGCCATGAGCCCTGCCATACCGACCAGCACAAAGTTGGCCTCCGGCAGCGTATCCACACCACATATCTCCAACAGACGCACCAGGACGAAGCCAGCTATTGCTCCGGTGAAAAGCGTGGGGCCGAAAGTACCTCCCACTCCGCCGCCACCGTTGGTGAAGGCAGTTGCATAAACCTTCGCCAGCATCACTGCCGTGAAGAACAATATAATTATCCACCTGTCAGCGGCAAGCCTGTCAGGAAGGAACATTCCCACAGAACCTATAGGCTCGTTGTTGAGCATGGGCAGCAGTGAATTGTAACCTTCTCCATAGAGCTGGGGGAAAAGGAATATCATCACACCGAGCAGTACGGCACAGAACGACCATTTGGTGTATGGATTCTTGAACCGCTTGAGCTTGTCTTCCACACGGAGAGTGGTGCGGAGGAAATATAACGAGATGAAACCGCAGGCGATGCCCAGTATGATGTAATACGGAATGTTTGAAAGGGCGAAACTGTCTACTGCATTGGGGAACACGACATCTTTTCCGAGGAAGAGATACGAGACCATAGTGGCGGTTACAGACGAGAACAGCAGCGGAAGTATTGATGTAACAGATATATTAAACATCAAAATCTCCAAAGTAAACAACACACCCGCAATAGGAGCTTTGAAGATACCGGCAACAGCGCCTGCAGCGCCACACCCAAGCATGATTGTCATCTGCTTGTACGACAGCCCGAGCAGCTTGGCGACATTCGAACCGATGGCGGCACCTGTATAGACGATGGGCGCCTCCGCTCCAACCGACCCTCCGAAACCGATAGTAACTGAACTTGTCACCACGCTCGACCACGTATTGTGCTTCGGGATGCGCGCCTCGTTGCGGGAGATCGCCCTCAGCACGCGGGTCACTCCATGTCCGATATTGTTCTTTATCACAAACTTGACAAGAAGCAGCGAAATAAGCATTCCCACACCGGGAGTAACAAGGTAGAACCAGTTGTAGCCGTGGTCGGCAAAACCGGCCGAGAGCCATCTCTGAATAAGCTCCACGGCATATTTGAGCACAACTGCCGCAAGGCCGCTCAAAAGCCCCACAACAATAGACAGCACTAAAAGCAAAGTGCGCTCAGGTGTAGACTTGAGCGCATTTTGTATTCTGACAATCAGCTGATTGCAATATGTTTTAATCTTCTTCGTTATCGTCGTCCTGCTGAGTGTTGAAATCGCTGTCGTTGCCGGGAAGTACATCGTTATCCCCTTCTCCACCTTCGTCGTCATCGCCGTTGGCGTTGAAAAGGTCTTTCTCAACTGAATCGATGTCGTCGGTGTTGACGTTGATCTTTACAAGATATATTGCATCGGGAATCTCCACTGTAACTGCGTGGAAGAAGGTTCCGTCAGGTTTGTCCACTTTGAAGATGTCACCCAGGTAATCTGCATATCCGCGGGGATATTTCTCGTTGAAGGCATCTCTCAATTCCTGGGACATGTTGTCGTAGCTAATAACTGCTCTGCGTTTGTTTGATGGTCCTACTGACATAGTTATGGTTATTTATATGGTTTCGGTTTGATTGGGATGCAATAATAGAAAAACTATTTGAAAAAGAATAATTTTTGTTTTCGTTTTTTATCTATATCTCGCTCCACGAATATTGGTTTCAAGGTTTTAGGGTCGAGTCCTGTATAGTACATTACTGAAGAGACTGTCATGGGTGTGGGCGTAAAGTCCTGAACCTGTTCCATATACACTCCTTTCAGCGATTTGTTCTGAGAAAGCGCCGTCATGTCGCGCATTCCGCAGCCCGGATGGCCCGAGATGAAGTACGGTACAAGCTGATATTTGAGACCGTTGCGGCGGCATATCACGTCGAACTTCTCCTTGAGTATCTCGAAGAGCTTGAACGACGGCTTGCCCATTACGTTCAGCACATTGTCCTGCGTGTGTTCGGGAGCCACCTTCAGGCGCCCTGACGTATGTCTCACCACAAGCTCTGTGAGGTACGGCTCTGAAGTTTCGTCAAGATACCCGTCCGGCCCCAGGAAAAGGTCGTAGCGGATACCGCTGCCGATATATGCGTTGCGTATGCCCTCGGTGCCGAGAACCCTCTTGTAAAGCTCCAGAAGGCTCTTGTGGGAGTGGTCCAGATTCTTGCACATGTGGGGGAAGAGACACGAGCGTCGTGTACACCTCTCGCAGAGCGAGCGGTCCCTGCCGCCCATCATATACATGTTCGCCGTGGGCGCGCCAAGGTCTGAAATATTTCCCTTGAATTCGGGCAGGTTGTTCAGCGCGGCCGCCTCTGCCACTATCGAATCCATGGAGCGCGACTGGATTGTCTTGCCTTGATGTGCCGCTATCGTACAGAAGTTGCATCCTCCGAAACAGCCGCGGTGGGTTGTTATAGAGAACTTGATCATATCGTATGCGGGTATACGCTTGCCCTTGTAGCGGGGATGCGGCAGCTTGGTGAATGGCAGAGAGTATATCCAGTCCATCTCTTCCTGCGTTGCGGGAGGATAT
>JAGHVP010000277.1 GCA_018064305.1 Candidatus Equibacterium intestinale
TCTTTCACCTTGTCTGTAAGGTCTACAATCATATCGGGATTGATGCAGCTGCTGTCGGGAACTGCCGGCTGGGTCTGCCACATATAGTCGCCCCACATCGGCAGCGGAGTCTGGAACATCTTTGCAAGGGTCTTTTCCTGGAAGCGCTCTACGTATGCACGGGTGGATATCTTCACATCGAGAGTGCCCGACCCGGCTTCGCTGAGGGCAAGCTTGAAAGTCGAGGCACTGCACTCCGGCATGGCCACCACAATCGGAGCGTACGGGCGGTATCCCACATTCACGTTGGCATTGCTGCGGTCGATATGGATATCCTGGAGCTTATGCCAGACACCGTCTTCAAGGGCAGACAGCTCACCTTCCGTGATGATTGAAGTACCTGCTGCCGGAGTGATGACGAGCGAACGGTAGGTCTTGCCGGGAACACCTTCGATTTCTACCACGGCAGCCTCGCCGGCACCTTTCACCAGGTGCGCCGAAGCGGTACTTTCAGAAATTGTGGGATATGCCAGAATCCTTACATCCTCCATGGCGTCGGCAGCCACTTCGTTCAAGGGAAGGACAATCGTTTCACCCGATGACTCTATGGTCTGCGTGGTGCAGTCAAGATATCTCATAGACTGCTCTGGTTTTACCCACGGACCTCCGGACTGGCTCCAGCCCGGGCAGTTGAAAATACCTATCTCGATGCCCAGCTCGCCTGCAGTCTTGAGCGCCGCGCTCATCACCTCCCACCACTGTGGAGAGAGCACCTTGATGTCACCGTAGGGAATGTCTGCGGTGACATTGCCTATGAAAGCACGGTTGATGCCCACCTCTTTCATTGCCTTGAGGTCTGCCACAACACCCTCTTTGGAGATATTGTCGTTCACCCAGTACCAATAGACGGCAAGCTTCATGTCATCTGGGTCGCGGAACACTTTTTCAATGGTCTGGAAGGATTCACATGATGAAAAGACCGATGGGTCGGACAGTGTCTCTTGTTTCCCTGATTTATGGCAGGAAACGATAATAGCCAGAAGTGCGCAGAGCACGAACGCAAAAATGCCGCTGAAAGCAGAGATCCTCATAGGTGATATATCAGTTAAAACGCTTTAGGTCAAATTGTTGATTATACTCACAAAAATAATATCGCCAAAACACATTTTTTGCTACTTTTGTAAAAAGAAATTAACCGATTTTTAACACATCAGATACACTATGAACAAACGCGTTTTGGTAACAGGCGGTTCGGGCTATATCGGCTCCCACACCTGTGTGGAACTTTCTCAGGCAGGCTACGAGCCAGTCATTGTTGACAACCTCTCGAATTCAGAGAAAACAGCCGTCGAAGGCATTGAAAAGATAATCGGCAAAAAGGTCGAATTCATCCAGGCAGACTGCTGCGACACCGAGGTGATGGACCAGATCTTCAGCAAATATGATTTTGATTCAATCATCCACTTCGCTGCCTTCAAGGCAGTGGGCGAAAGCGTAAGCAAGCCCCTGGACTACTATAGGAACAACATCGGTTCGCTCATCAACCTGCTGGGTCTGATGCGCAAGCACAACGTCAAGAACATTGTGTTCTCGTCATCATGCACAGTTTACGGCCAGGCCGACAAACTGCCTGTAACAGAGCAGACCCCCCGCAAAGAGGCCACATCTCCCTACGGCAACACCAAGCAGATGTGCGAAGACATCCTCCGCAACTGCGCCAACGCATATCCCGAAATCAATGTGATTGCACTCCGCTATTTCAACCCCATCGGAGCGCATCCTTCTGCACTCATCGGCGAGCTTCCCCGCGGTGTGCCCAACAACCTCATCCCCTTCGTGACACAGACCGCAGCCGGCATCCGTCCCATGCTCAGCATCTTCGGAGACGACTACAACACCCCCGACGGCTCATGCATCCGTGACTATATAGATGTCACCGACCTTGCAAAAGCCCATGTCTGCGCAGTGAACCGCATGGTAGAGGGCCGCAGCAAGGCCAACTACGAAATCTTCAACGTAGGCACAGGCCGCGGCGTTTCAACCCTTGAGATAGTCAGGACCTTCGAGGATGTCAACAACCTCAAGCTCAACTACAAGATCACAGGCCGCCGCGAAGGCGACATCGAAGCTGTGTGGGCCGACACCACCTACGCCAACAACGAACTTGGCTGGAAGGCCGAAAAGAGCCTCGACGAGACACTCCGCTCTGCATGGAGATGGCAGCAGTACCTCGACTCTAAGAAATAACAGGTTCAGGTTCTATTCGTAGAGATAATAGCATGCCGACAGCTCCCTGAAGTTGTCGGCATCTTTATTCCAGTACTCCAGGATATCGTCAACACTGTAATGTTCGCGGAACATCCTGCGTATCTGCGGGCCGCCCAGCACCTTGTCGAGCATTGCATACCTGCTCTCGTCGGCAAGGTTGAACGGACGGTGCGAAGGATACATCCTGGCCACCGTCTCCATCACATAGAACTGAAGAAGCGCCACTGGAGCGTGATGGAAGTCTGTGAAGTGGAACTGCACCCCGCCCAGCTGGATATCTTTCTTCCCGCCGTAGAAAGGCTTGAAATATATCGGGCGGAACCTTACTCCTGGCAGCCCGAGTGCATTGAGCTCTGCAGCAAACGCATCTGCATCGGCAATCCACTCCGCGCCGAACAGCTGGAACGGCAGAGTATATCCGACTCCGATTGAAAGATAGTTGCTGAGTTCGCCCACTATGCCGGATGCAGGATATGCCAGAGCCGATTCGGGCTGCGGGATATGGGGTGAAGGAAGCACCCACGGCAGTCCGGTGTCCTGATAGAGCATGTCGCGGTGCCAGCCTTCCATCGGCACCACAGTGAGGCGGCAGTGCGAAGGGGCGTCCTGTCCTTTCTGGCCGCGGTTCATCCCCTCTTCGTTGAGCATGGTGGCAAGCTCGCCTACGGTAAGACCGTAGACATAAGGAATCTTGTACATTCCTACAAAGGAGAAACAGCCATCGTTTACTACAGGGCCGTCTATCTTGATGCCTCCAAGGGGATTTGGGCGGTCTAGTACAATTACTTCTATGTCATTTTCCGCACATGCCTGCATCACAAGGCCGAGAGTGCTTATGAACGTATATGAGCGGCATCCGTTGTCCTGGATGTCGTAAACCACCGCGTCGAGTCCCCGCAGCATCTCACGCGTGGGCTTTCGGGTGGCGCCGTACAGCGAGTAGACAGGGAGGCCTGTGGCTTCATCCACATTGCTGGCCACATGGTCGCCGGCATGTGCATTGCCGCGCACACCATGCTCGGGGCCGAAGAGTGCCGCCAGCTCGACACCAGGCGCAGCGGCAAGGATGTCTACGGTAGAATTAAGTCCGCTGTCCACTCCTGTAGGATTGGTAACCAGTCCTATCCGCTTGCCCTGCAGCACATCGAAATCATTTTCCACCAGCACTTCCAGCCCGGTTTTCACAACTGCCGCCTGAAGAGCGCAGAAAAGGCCGCACAGGGCCGCAAGTGTCATTATCAATCTTTTCATTTCTTTCCGAATTCAGGATCTACTTTCTTTCTTACAACCAATGTCACAGCAAGGGTGACCAGGCAGCAAACCATCACAATTCCGAAGAATGCAGGATAGCCCACCGCCATCTGGATCTTGCCTGCAACCAGCCCCGGCAGCATCATGCTGAAAGTCATGAGCACGGTGCAGAACGCATAGTGCGATGTCTGGAACTGGCCGCGGGAATAATAGAGCATATAGAGGGTGTATGCCGTGAAGCCGAAGCCATAGCCGAACTGGTCAACTGCTATGCATATATATGCAGGCACCACGCTTACAGGCTGTGTCACAGCAAGATACGGATAAACCACACAAGGCAGGGCCAGACAGAGAGCCATGGGGACAAGGCATTTCTTCAAGCCCCACTTCGCCCCTGCAAGACCGCCCAGGATGCCGCCCAGCAGCAGCGCTATCACGCCGAAAGTGCCGTTGGCAAGCCCCACCTGCACATCGTTCA
>JAGHVP010000209.1 GCA_018064305.1 Candidatus Equibacterium intestinale
CATGTTGGCTATGAACTCTATCATCTCGGCCTGGAGCACGCCGCGGTTCATATAATAGAACGGATTGCCGGGGCTGAGGTCGATTGCCACATTGTAGCTGCCTGCCGCAGAGTTGAACTGGCTGGCGGCAGTCTCGTAGATTGCCTTCATGAAATAGAGCGTTCCGTTGGTATCACCATACTCCCCTATCAGCTTCTCCACTTCCGACAGGCACATCCTGGCATCTTTCCGCAGTTCGGCCTTCTCCGAGCCGAAAGTCACAGTACCTTCCATCGCAGCCATGAATTCATCATACTTCTCGTGGATCAGGCGGCTGCCGATGCTCCCCTCGGCCTTCTCTTCCATATCCTGCTTCGGCAGGAACTGGCACATCGGCTTCAGGCGGATGTCGACCTCGCGGTACTGCAGCAGTTCGTTGTCGAAATTCTTCTGTGCGAAGTCTGCGTCAAGTGCAAGCAGCGAGTTGTATTTCTTCGTTGTATCGGCAAAATCGGCATACCCTTCGTCTGTAGAGGTCTTTGCGCGGTATTCCTGGATCTTGCGGTTCGCAAGGTCGTAGTCTTCCTTCGAGGCGCGCCACTGTCCCAACATCGATTTTGCGTATGAACGGTTGATATACGCCTTTGCAAAATCGGGATACAGCTCGATGGCACGGTCGTAATCGTTGACCGCCTGCTGGTAATAACCTTTCTGCATAAACATCGCAGCGCGGTTGAAATATGCCAGCACATTGCCCGGATTGATGTTTATCACGCGGTCGAGGTCATCTATGGCGTTGTCATACTCTCCCACCTGGGCGTATATCAGGGCGCGGTTGTAGAGCGTCAGGGCATTGCCGGGCTCTTCTTCCAGCACTCTGTCGAGGTCCTTGATGGCGTGGTTCCAGTCATTCTTTTCGTAAAGCAGGATTGCGCGGTTGAAATATGCGTAGGTGTTGGTGGAGTCGAGCCTTATGGCGTGGTTGAGGTCTGCTATGGCTTCGTCATATTTGTTCTGAAGCGAATAGAGGCGCGAGCGGCGGATATAGCCCTCGCTGTCCTGACGGTCAAGCTCGATGGCCTTGTTGTAGTCTGCAAATGCCTTGATAGTATCTCCAAGGAACAGATATGACGCACCTCTGTTGAGATATGCGCCGCTTTCTTCAGGTTCCTTGTGGATGAATGTGTTGAAGTCCTGCACCGCCTTCTCGAACTGCTGCGAAAGGAAGTATGTCACACCGCGGCTGAAGTAGAATCCGCTGTAGCCGGGCCGCAGGTCCACAGCCTCCTGCAGGTCGTCCAGGGCCTCTTCGTAGCGTCCCAGACGGCTGCGTGTGATGGCACGGTAGTGATATGCATAGGTGTAGAGCGGATTCCTCTTGAGACTCAGGTCGAAGTCACGCTCGGCACCGTTCAGGTCGCCGAGGTTATATTTGGCGATGCCGCGGAAGAAGAATGCCTCCGGGCTTACCGTATCAATCCTCGAGAGGATATTGAAATTCTCTATTGCAAGTGAATACTTGCCGTCGTTGAGGGCCTGCCTTCCCGCATAATAAAAATGCGAAGGATCGTATTGGGCGTGCAACTGCGCACTCAAGGCGGACACTAATGTGAAAAGTATGAGCAGGCGTTTCATTTTCTGGTGCTGCACGGCCCTTCTACCGGATTCTCAGCCTTTCTCCAATGCGGAGAACCTTCTTCGAGCTGATGCCGTTGAGCTTGCATATCTGGGCAACAGTCGTGCCATTGCGCGCAGCAATCTTTCCGAGTGTGTCACCTTTCTTCACCTTGTAGTAAAGAGCCTGCGATGCGGCATACGACTCTGCATCGGTCTGGCCGCTGTGGGAATATATGCTGAAATAATCTTTCCTCAAGGTGAACTGATTGTCTGCAACCATGCGTCCTGTCTCGAAATTGAAGATTCGTTCGGGATCGAATGTCTGCCCTTTGTAGCGTATCTCGAAATGGAGATGCGGGCCGGTGCTGTGACCGGTGCTGCCGCCCAGTCCTATGGGGTCTCCTGCGCGGACCGTTTCTTCAGGTTCGACAATACGTTTGGAGAGGTGGCCGTAATATGTTTCCAGCCCGTTCGAGTGCCGCACAATGATAAGTTCTCCGTAGCCACCTGTCTCACGGCTGCCGCAAGAGCAGCGCACCACACCGTCAAAGGCGGCGCGTACTGTATCGCCAGTATCAAGATTAAGGTCGACACCTGTATGGGGACGGCTGTGACGCACTCTGTATTTTGAAGTGACCTTCCCCTTTATCGGAACACAGTATCCGTGGTTCTCATCGACCAGGAGCAGGTCTACCGTTTCGGGAATCTGCGAAGCAGGATATTTTCTGTAGACATACAGGTCCTCTGTGCTCCAGTACTCGTCGAACACCAGCGTACTGTCGATGCCCGGACGGGCATGATGGAGGTAATCCCAGGTCTGGTCGTCGAAAAGGACCACGTCAACATATTTGTCGTCTGTATGGATTGTGTCCACTGCAACACGGATGGCTCCGGGGCAGCGCTCTATCACGTATGGTTCGATTGTATATCTCCTGCCCCCGAACACTCTGGTCAGGACGCCGGGTTCCGGAGCCTCATCGAAATAGTCCTCGTCCTGCGCCGAGAGGGTGAAAGCAGTGAATACCAACAATATAGATATGATATATCTTTTCATAAACAAAAAAAAGTCCGCGGGCTTGAAGTGGGCGAACTTACTGATTTAGAGCGGAAAACGGGTCTCGAACCCGCGACCTTCGGCTTGGGAAGCCAACGCTCTACCAACTGAGCTATTTCCGCATTTATGGTTGCAAAATTAAATAATCTTTGATAACTTTACAAAGATATTTCGAACAATAATATTTCGTAAAAAAATCAAGATATGTTACAACCTAAAAAAGTCATTTCTGCATTTCAGAAGAACTTCGGCAAATGCAAATTCTCGTATTTCACATCTCCCGGCCGTATCAACCTCATTGGCGAGCACACCGACTATAACGGCGGCTTCGTGCTGCCCGCAGCTGTTGACAAAGGCATAAGCGTGGCAATCGCTCCCAACGGATCGACTGTTGTGAATGCATATTCGATGGACTACGGTGCAACCGTCACATTCGACGTCAATGCAAAGGAGAAACCTGCAGAGCAGTGGGCATGCTACATCTACGGTGTCATCCAGGAGATGAAGGAGCGTGGTGCACAGCCCGGTGGTTTCAACTGCGCTTTCGGCGGTGACGTGCCCCTCGGTGCAGGCATGAGCTCTTCAGCAGCTCTCGAAAGTGTGTTCGGCTATGCCCTCAACACTCTGTTCCACTGCGGTTTCAAACGCGAGGAACTTGCAAAGATCGGTCAGATGACAGAGCACCATTATATCGGTGTTAACTGCGGCATCATGGACCAGTTCGCATCCCTGATGGGCAAAGAGGGCAAGGTTATCCGCCTCGACTGCCGCTCACTTTCATATAAGAGAGTTCCCTTCAATCCCAAAGGATACAAGATCGTGCTTATCGACACCATGGTTAAGCACAACCTTGCAGCAGGTGAATACAATGTACGCCGCGCACAGTGCGAGGCAGGTGTTGCAGCCATAAAGAAAGATTATCCCGAGGTAGAGCTTCTCCGTGACGTCACTCCCGCCATGCTGGAGCAGTACAAGGACGTTCTGGAGCCTATCGTTTACAAGCGCTGCTCATTCGTAGTGAAGGAGTCACCCAGGCTTCTTGCAGGCTGCAAGGACCTTGCAAAGGGCGATATCCCCGCTTTCGGCGCAAAGATGTTCGAAACTCACGACGGCCTCAGCAAAGACTACGGCGTAAGCTGCGAAGAGCTTGACTTCATCGTTGACATCGCACGCAAGACCGACGGTGTTGTGGGTGCGCGCATGATGGGTGGCGGATTCGGCGGCTGCGTTATCGCAATCGTACGCAGCGGTGCAGCCAAAGGCTACATCGAGGCTGTCAAGAAAGCATACCTCGCCAAATTCAACAAGGATCCCCGCGTGATCAATGTAGCAATCTCTGATGGTGCAAAGAGATGGAACGTCCGCAATCTGAAATAAAACACTATACTCTACGCAATGCATCCGGTGCCGAAGTCACTCTCAGTAACCTCGGTGCCGGCATTGTTGCAGTGAGGGTTCCCGACGCGGCAGGTCATATCGACAATGTTGCGCTCACCTACGGCAATCCCGCCGACTGGTGCGACGACGGACCCTGCGCAGGCAAGATTCCCGGCCGCTATGCGAACCGCATAGCCCTGGGCAGATTCTCTCTGGAAGGCAAAGAGTATTCGCTTGCCATCAACAACGGTCCCAACCACCTTCACGGCGGTCCCGGCAGACAGTGTTTTGCCAACCGTGTATGGGATGCCGACGAGTTCGACGGCGGTGTGTGCTTCTCTCTGCACAGCCCCGACGGCGATGCCGGATATCCCGGAGCATTGGACATAAAGGCAGAATACAGCTGGAGCGAAGGCAACAAGCTCACACTCAAGATAACAGCTGTGAGCGATGCCCCCACCATCGTAAACCTCACCAATCACGTGTACTTCAACCTGCTGGGCGCTGAAGCCGCTGAAAAGGCAGGAGCAGACGGAAAGGGCGCAGTGCTCGGCCACACGCTCAAACTG
>JAGHVP010000170.1 GCA_018064305.1 Candidatus Equibacterium intestinale
GCAAGAAGCTGCTTTGTGTCTTTGGGAAGGCAGTATCCGCCATAGCCGAAGCTGGGGTTGTTGTAATGTGTGCCGATGCGCGGGTCAAGCCCCACCCCCTCTATGATGGAGCGGGTGTCCAGCCCCTTTATCTCTGCGTATGTATCAAGTTCGTTGAAATAGCTCACTCTCAGCGCGAGGTATGTGTTGGCAAAAAGCTTCACCGCCTCTGCCTCTGTTGTGCCCATTATCAAAGTGGGGATATCCTCTTTCAGCGCGCCTTCCTTGAGAAGCTGTGCGAACTGTTCTGCAACAGCTTTCTGTGAGGCATCGGCGCAGTCTGCACCTACAATTATGCGGGAAGGATAAAGATTGTCATACAGCGCCTTGCTCTCGCGCAGGAATTCGGGGCTGAAAAAGATATTCCGGCAGCCCGTCTTCTCGCGGATGCGTGCCGTGTAGCCCACCGGCACTGTGGATTTTATCACAATAGCTGCTTCAGGGGCATATTCCAGCACCTGAGCTATCACGCTCTCCACAGCCGATGTATCGAAATAGTTCTTGTGGGGGTCGTAGTTGGTGGGGGCGGCAATCACCACGAATGAGGCATTGCCGTATCCCTCTTCGGGGTCAAGAGTTGCACTGAGGTCCAGCTCCTTCTCTGACAGATACTTCTGGATATATTCATCCTGAATTGTAGCGCGGCGGCTGTTTATCAGATCCACCCTCTGCGGCACTACATCCACAGCCACCACGTGGTTGTGCTGTGCCAGCAGCGTAGCCACCGAAAGTCCTACATATCCTGTTCCTGCTACTGCTATTTTCATAATTCTGCGCGATAATCGTGCTAATTTATGAAAAATTAATGGGAAATTCAATCTGTGCGCAGAAAAAGGCACAAAAAAAAAGAGCCTCGGGGAAACGAGGCTCTGAAAAATTTTGAAGTTTTGTGGGAGTTGAGGGAGTCGAACCCCCGACCCTCTGCTTGTAAGGCAGATGCTCTAAACCAACTGAGCTAAACTCCCTTTTTCGCGATTGCGGATGCAAATATAGGGCATTTTCCGCAATCGCCAAATTTTTTTGAAGAAATTTTCAAAATTTATTTTCCTTCACCGCGACGGAGCTGCATGCAGTCGATGTTGGGCATTGCAGAAACGGCATTGCCCAGACGTACCGAATTCAACCCCTTCTTAAGTGTGATATATGCGTTAACTGTCTGCCAATCACCTTCATCGCTGCCGGTATTGAGGCCTTCGAATGTCTCTACATCCTCGCCGTTCACTGTAAGAGTCATGGCTGCATCCTGTGCAGAAGCATAGCGGAGAGTCACCAGATACTTGCCGCCCTTGCAGCTGAACACATTTTTCCATTCCAGCCAGTTGTCTTCGTTTCCGCCCAGGACAGCTGCGTATGCGCCCTGATCTGCAGATTCCGTCTCCTTGTAGCAGGCTGTCTCATGTCCCTCGAGAGTTGTGAAAGCATTAAGATATGCCTCCTCACCCTGATAAACGCTCTTTTCGATACGTTTGCCTGTGATGAAGTAAGCTGCCGAACCATGTGCGGGAAGAGCCACCTCGAAAGATGTGTTGCAGGTAAGTTCGGGACGGTCTTCGTGAGTGAAGCAGTCATATACGTTGATATCACCGGTAAATCCGAGAGCCTCTACCGAAAGGTCGATCTTGCGGTCTTCATCTGAAAGGTTCATCACCACCACAGCGCGTTTGGGACCCATGACTGCCTCCATATCCTTTGCCACAACATATACGTCGCCTTCGCGCTGAACCACCGGTGCGCCGATTCCCAGGCAGTCCTGGTCCATTGCAATGAGGTCCTTGTTGAGCATGAGGTCGAGTGAAGACTTGCGGATGTTGTTCATGTTACAGCCGATAAGCAGCGGTGACGAAGTGATGCACCAGTATGCCATGTGGGTCTGCTCTTCGATCTCTGAGAGATATGTGCTTTCGTCGCCCTGCCAGCAGGCACCGATCTCAAGCATGTCGCAGTCGTTGTAATGGCCGTCGCCGATATATGCCTGGAGGTAGCGGTTCTCTTCAATGATGTATTTGATCCTTGAGAACCAGGGACGGATGTCGTATGTGGTGCGCCATGAAAGCGACAGGTCCTTGACCCATGTGCCGGGATATCTCCAGCGGCAGATGTTGAACACTATCCCCTGCTTTTCACAAGCCTTGATTGCGTTGGATATGCGGGTGTACTGCTCTTTCTCGTCAAGCTCTGCATGCTGGCCGCCGCAGAAGTCCACCTTTATGAAATCGTAGTCCCACTCGTCGAAGAAGAGCTTGCAGTCTGCCTCTTCATGCTGCCAGAGGCCTGTGCCGAGGCCGTAGGGATATCTGTTTTCACTTCCACAGGTATTGTCACCGGCATCGGAGTAGATACCTGCCTTGAGGCCGAGAGAGTGGATATAGTCTGCCAGAGCCCTCATTCCGCCGGGGAAGAGTTCTGCGTTGTATGTGAAGTTTCCCTGCTCGTCTCGTGGCAGCTGGTAGCCGTCGTCTATGTTGATGAACTTGTAGCCCGCATCTGCAAGGCCTGTTGCCACCATTGCATCGGCCTGACCTTTGATGACATCCTCGTTGATGTCGAGCAGGAATGTGTTCCATGAGCTCCAGCCCATTGTGGGAGTGTGCTCCACAGGGCACTTGATGCTGTAGTCCTTTTCGCAGGAAACAGTTGTGATGAGTGCCGCCACCAAGGCAGCTGCAAAAAGAAGTTTCTTCATATTTTAATGTATGTTAAATGCATAGAGTTTTGCGTTGCGCATCTTCACGCGAATCCTGTAGTTGCCCGAAGGAATGTCGAAGGCAGGGATATCCACCCCGTCGCCCTCGATGTTCACGCTCTTCACCTTACGGCCGTTCTTCACCAGCTCGACTGTAAGATATCCGCCTTCAGCCACCTCGGCATTCACGGTAAGGGCTCCGCCGCCCGCAATGGGATTGGTGGTGAACTTGCCTGGCTTGCCGCCTGCCACAAGTGAAAACCATCCGTCGGCACGGTACGACAGGATGCCGACAGAAGAATGACCCTTCTGCAGGTTTTCTGTAAGCCCCTGCCAGCCCCCGATTGCCTCGAAATAAGGGAGGCGCTCTGCCAGGCCGCGCCCTTCGAAGGCGCTTTCATAATCCTTTGCAGTCACACGGTCACGGTAGTCCTGCTTGAAGAGAGCTTCTGCGAACATGTGGGGATACTGCAGCATCGACAATATGAACTGATAGTATCTGTCACCGTCGCGTATCACATTCCTGTCAACTGCATAGATACCGCCGAAGTGGGCATCGTTCCAGTCGTCTGTCCCTGCAAATCCCCGTCTGTTTCCGGGGAACGGGAAGAAGTCGACACCGTTGCGGCTGTAGGCAAGGTCGAGTGTGGCTGTCTGCGCGTCACCGTTGTAGCGTGACACATATACAAGATATATCTGCGCTTCGGGCAGATACACAATGTTGCTTCCATACTGCTGGGTGAAAGGTGTGTCATCCGGTCCGTCCGCCACCATCGAATGGCAGCACTCCCACTCCTTTCCATCCTTAGTCTTGTAAACGGTTACAATACGGCTGCAGTTAGGCAGCAGGTCGTAAGGGACATCGTACGGAGCACTGCGGCGCACTGTCTGCCCGCGCAGCAGATAGAGTTCGGTACTGTCGGCATTGTACCAGAAGTTGCCGAAATTGTCGTTGGTCATGAAACCGTCGTCATACAGGTCACCCTGATACTCAGGCACATCGCGGAACACAGGCTTGTCACTCAGGAAAACGGTATCACCGGTGGAAGTGACTGCAACTGTCCAGTACGTGCGGTAACCGGCCTGCACACAGCCATAGTCATACGGATCTATGTTCTGCACCATTGCGATGTCTGAGAGCGAATATGTTCCGTGCTTTTCAGGGTCATACATCTCGTACTGCCCGCTGAGCTTTGCGCTGCCCATTACCGGGAAGCTTTCAAAAAGCGGCTCGAAACACTCCTTGCCGCAGGCGGGAGCCTGCTTCACCTGGACATACGGCCCGTCAGGCATGTTGGACTTAAGTATGAACGGGCGTGACGGCGAGCCATACAGGTTGAATTTCTTATATGGATATTCAGTACCTTCTATAATATAGCTTCCATCTTCTGCGCGGTAGAAGCCGCCACCTGTCACATAGACAGCATCGCGGCTGCGGCAGTACCATGTCTCAGACACTTCCGGCTCGGAAAGCTTCACCTGCAGATTCTTAGATATTGATGAAAACAGGTACTCGTCGGGAGTGAAGAGTATCTTGCGCGCCGTGATTG
>JAGHVP010000071.1 GCA_018064305.1 Candidatus Equibacterium intestinale
CATCATATACATGTTCGCCGTGGGCGCACCAAGGTCGGAGATATTCCCCTTGAATTCGGGCAGTTTGTTCAGCGCGGCCGCCTCTGCCACTATCGAATCCATGGAGCGCGACTGGATTGTCTTGCCCTGATGTGCCGCTATCGTACAGAAGTTGCATCCTCCGAAACAACCGCGGTGGGTTGTTATGGAGAACTTGATCATATCGTATGCGGGTATCCGCTTGCCCTTGTAGCGGGGATGCGGCAGCTTGGTGAATGGCAGAGAGTATATCCAGTCCATCTCTTCCTGCGTTGCGGGAGGATATGGCGGATTGATGCAAACATAGCTGTCAGCCACTGGCTCCACCAGGGTCACGCTACGGAGGTTGTTCGCCTCACGCTCGATAATATTGAAATTCTGTGCGAATGCAAGTTTGTTGCGCACACAGCTCTCATACGAATGAAGGTCGAAGAAATCACCATCGGGTTCCTGGCCGGCCAGATATCCGATCTGGGGTATCTTCTCTATCTCCTCACGCGACGCCCCGCGTGCGAATGCGTCTGCCAGCGCCACCACAGGCCTCTCCCCCATTCCGTATATCAGGTAGTCGGCCCTGCTGTCTACAAGTATTGAAGGCTTCAGTGAATCCTGCCAGTAGTCGTAGTGGGTCAGGCGGCGCAGAGAAGCCTCGATACCACCTATCACAACAGGCACATCAGGGAAGATGCTCTTCAGAATCCCGGAATAAACAGAGACAGCATAGTCGGGACGGTAGCCGGCACGGCCCTCCGGAGTATAGGCGTCATTGCTGCGGAGGCGTTTGGATGCCGTATAGTGGTTGACCATGGAATCCATCGCGCCGGAAGTGACTCCGAAAAAAAGACGCGGCGCACCCAGCTTCTTGAAGTCGCGCAGGTCGTCGCGCCAGTTGGGCTGCGGTACCACAGCCACCTTATATCCTTTTGCCTCAAGCACTCTGGCAATCACCGCTGCGCCGAAAGACGGATGGTCGACATATACGTCACCACTGAAAAGGATCACATCGGGCTGCTGCCAACCCAGGGCATCCATTTCTTTCTTACTGGTGGGTATTGTGAATATCTCCTTTGCCATCGAAATCAGCGTTCCTTTGTACCTGTTAGGGCAAAATTACATTCTTTCTGGCAATTTAATTCCCAGAATATCCATTGCTTTTACCAAAACTTTTGCTATCGAATCGATCAGCTGCAGGCGGAATGCCTTCACTCCGGCATCGGGTTCCTTGAGGATCGAGACGTCATGGTAATACTGGTTGAACTCCTTTGCAAGGTTGTATGCGTAGTTTGCAACCAGGGCGGGAGAATGTGCGGCAGCGGCCTCCTGAATCTTGTCGGGGAACGAGCTCAGCACCTTCACCATTTCGATCTCCTTGGGAAGCAGGGTGACATCGCCCATTGCGGGAACGCACCCCTGCTCGGCACCCTTGCGGAGGATAGATTTGATGCGGGCATGTGTATATTGGATGAACGGGCCGGTGTTGCCGTTGAAGTCGATCGATTCGCGTGGGTCGAAGAGCATGGTCTTCTTGGGGTCGACCTTGATGATGAAATACTTGAGGGCACCCAGGCCGAGCATCATGAATAGTTCGTCCTGCTCCTCGGGGCTCATGTCGTCGAGCTTGCCTATTGCAAGCGAGGTCTCTTTCGCTGTCTGGTACATCTTCTCTATCAGGTCGTCGGCATCCACAACTGTACCTTCGCGTGATTTCATCTTTCCTTCCGGAAGCTCTACCATACCGTATGAAAGATGGTAGATTGCATCAGACCAGTCGAAGCCGAGCTTCTTGAGGATGAGCTTGAGCACCTGGAAATGGTAGTTCTGCTCGTTGCCCACAACATATATCAGCTCGTCGAAGTTATATTCGTTGAAACGGCGCTCTGCAGTGCCCAGGTCCTGTGTCATATACACAGAAGTTCCGTCGGTACGGAGCAGAAGCTTCTGGTCGAGACCGTCACCTGTGAGGTCGCACCACACCGAACCGTCTTCCTTGCGGAAGAAGATACCTTCCTTCAAGCCTCTTTCAACCAGTGCCTTGCCAAGAAGATAAGTCTGTGATTCGTAGTAAATCTTGTCGAAAGAGATGCCCAGGTTCCTGTATGTAACGTCGAATCCGTCATATACCCAGCCGTTCATCTTTGCCCA
This sequence comes from Candidatus Equibacterium intestinale, assembly GCA_018064305.1. GTDB lineage: Bacteria > Bacteroidota > Bacteroidia > Bacteroidales > UBA932 > Equibacterium > Equibacterium intestinale. Next base: position 2,161 of record JAGHVP010000071.1, read on the forward strand.
GAGGGCGCGGATTTCGGGATCGTTGTTCTCCCAGCGGAAAAGCATGCTCTGAGCCTCCTGCAGGCACTCTGCCCTCTTCTCAGCCTCTTTCTTCTGCTCGGGAGTGGCCTCGGCAGGATTGATACCGTCGCTCTTGAGGATTTCATTTATCTCCTCTAAAAGCATGTTGTTGAACTCGACATAGTAGTCACCTACCAGGTGGTCGCCCTTCTTGCCTGAGGTTTCGGGGGTTTCTCCGTTGCCCTTGCGCAGCCATGCCAGCATAGACTTGCAGATATGGATTCCGCGGTCATTCACAAGGTTGACCTTGATGACTTTGTTTCCTGCTGCCTCGAGAAGGCGTGAAACGCTCCATCCGAGGAGGTTGTTGCGGATATGGCCGAGATGCAGAGGCTTGTTGGTGTTGGGTGAAGAGAACTCCACCATCACTGTCTTGCCGGTGTCGGCACCCTGTCCGAAATCTTCAGCGGCTGCTATCGATGCGAAATAATCTTTCCAGAAGACATTTGAAAGCTTTATATTGAGGAAGCCCTTCACCACATTGAAAGATTCGATCTGAGGAAGGTTGGCTGCCAGATATTCTCCGATTTCCGTTGCAGTGGCCTCGGGAGCCTTGCGGCTCATTCTGAGAAACGGGAACACTACAAGTGTAACATCACCCTCGAACTCTTTGCGTGTTGCGCTCAACTGAATGGCGTCATTTCCAACTTCCGCCCCATAGAGAGCCTTTACTGCTCCTGCCACCTCGGCAGCTATAAAACTGTTAGGATTCATGCTTGAATTATTTATTGTAATATTTGTCAAAGTATCTGTTCATCTCTTTCTTCGCCCGCGGAGCAAGCATCAGCAACGTCAGCATATTAGGGAATGCCATCAGTGCGAAAGTCAGGTCCACAAAGCCCACAACCGTGCGGAGCGGCACCACCGCAGCCACAACGATCATGCAAAGATAGAAATAGATGTAATATTTTCCTTTTTTTGCGCCGAACAGGAAGCTGGCGCATTTGGTACCATAGTATGAATATGAGAACATCGAAGAGAATGCGAAGATAAGCAGGATGAACAGCAGCAGGTATCTTCCCACCACCGGTACCGATGCCTCGAATGATGTCAGGGCAAGATGCAGCCCCTGGATCGACGAGATTCCCTCCTGCGGAAGGATATCCTTCTGGATCAGGATTGCCAGCGCCGTGAGGGTGCAGACCAGGCCTGAATCAAGGGAAGGTCCCAGCATTGCCACAAGCCCTTCGCGGGCGGGCTCGCTGTTGGCCGATGCGCCGTGGCACATCGATGCAGTTCCAACTCCGGCTTCATTCACGAATACAGCCCTGCGCACACCGGTGAGGGCAATCATGATTATGCTGCCTATTCCGCCTCCCAGTGCTGCACGCGGGGTGAAAGCACCCACCACTATGTCGCGGAAGATGCCTGGCACCGCTCCGATATGGGTTATCAGGATATATAGTACAAGCAGGAAATATGCAAGCACCATGAACGGCGATAGGCGCGACGCCACCTTGCCGATGCGCGTGATGCCTCCCAGAGCCACCACTGCAACACATGCGGTGATTGCAAGACCGGTTATCAGACGTGCCTTGGCAGTAATATCTTCAGGCTGGAGGAATGTGGTGGTGAGAGCTTCTGTAAGCTGGTTTGCCTGCATTGTGCAGAGGGTGCCGAAAAGTCCCATCGCTGCAAAGAAGATGGCCAGCGGCCTCCACTTCTTTCCAAGTCCTTCCGTCATAACATACATCGGACCACCCTGCAGTTCTCCTTCGGAATCCCTGCCCTTGTACATCACGGCAAGAGTTCCTTCAAAGAACTTTGTAGCCATGCCCAGCAGCGCGCTCACCCACATCCAGAAGATGGTACCGGGGCCGCCTATTGAGATGGCGATTGCCACACCGGCGATATTGCCCATTCCGACTGTGGAGGCGATGGCCGTGGATAGAGCCTCGAACGAACTTATCTGCCCTTTCTTCTCCCCTTCCGATGCCGACTCCTTGAACCTCAGCGCCGCAACGGCCTTGCCGAAATGGCGGAGCGGGGCGAAGCCGGAATAGAAAAAGAAGAACAGTCCCCCTCCGACCAGCAGGATGAAGAACGGATACCCGCAGACCAGGTCGCTTACGGCAATCAGCCCATTGGAGAGCTTGTCCCAGATAGAATCCACTAATTCAACCCTTTGTCTTTAAGAAGAGGTTCGATAGAAGGTTCGTGGCCTCTGAATTTCACATACAGGTCCATTGCATCCTCTTCGTTGCAGCGGGAGAGGATCTCACGGCGGTATGCCGCAGCAACCTCCTGGTTGAAGATGTCACCTGTTTCCTTGAATGCCTCGTATGCATCGCAGTCAAGGACATTGGCCCACATGTAGCTGTAGTATCCGACATCATATCCATGCGAGAAGATATGCAGGAAGTAAGGCACGCGGTAGCGCGGCAGGATCTCCTGGATAAGGCCGCGTTCCGCCATTGTCTTAGCCTCGAATGTAAGCACGTCGAACGGTTCGGGCAGCTCCTTCATCGAGTAGAGGTCCATGTCCAGGAGCATTGCCGCCACAAGCTCGGTCATTGCGAAGCCCTGGCCGTAGTTGTTCGAAGCCTGAAGCTTCTCTACAAGTTCCATGGGGATGATTTCTCCTGTACGGTAGTGCTTTGCATACTGAGCCAGCACCTCGGGCTCGAACGCCCAGTGCTCGTTGAGCTGTGATGGCAGCTCCACGAAATCCCTTACGAAGCCGTTGTTGCCGTGGTAGCGCACATCACTCAGCAGCGCTGCCATCGCGTGTCCGAACTCGTGGAAGAATGTTTCGGTATCATCGGGAGTCAGCAGTGACGGCTTGTTTTCTGAAGGGCGGGCGAAATTGCCTACGATCGTGATGACTGCGGGGCGCTTCACACCTTTGGCGTCATATCCGCCGTCGCAGTACTCGCTGCACCAGGCACCGCCGCTCTTCTCACCGGGGCGTGCAAACATGTCCATGTAGAGTATGCCGCGGCTCGAGCCATCGGTGTCGATGCACTCGAAAGCCTCTGCATCGGGGTGTGGAACGGGGATGCCGTCAACTCTGTTGAAGCTGATGCCGAAGAGCCTGTTTGCCACATAAAAAATACCGTCGCGGACATTTTCGTACTGGAAATACTCCTTTATCCCGTCTTCGCTGACTGAATATTTCGCAGCTTTCGACTTCTCGAAATAATAGCGCCAGTCTGCAGGATGTATGTTTTCGATGCGGTCCTCGGCTGCAACTGCCTTGATGTCGTCAAGCTCTGCCCCTGCAACGCGGAGGGCGGGCTGCCATACTGCGTTCAGCAGGCTGTAGACAGCTTCGGGAGTCTTTGCCATCTTCTGTTCCAGCATGTAGTCGGCGTATGTCTCATATCCCAGGATGGCTGCCTTCTGCATCTTGAGTGCGATTATCTCCTTCACGATATCTTTGTTATCGCACGCATTGTTATTGTTGCAGCGGTTTGCGTATGCATCAAGGACCTTGATGCGCAGTGCACGGTTATCGGCACTCTGGAGGAACGGCATCACACTTGGATTGTCTAGCCCCACCACCCATTTGCCGGGCTGTCCTGCAGCTTCGGCACGTGCAGCAGCATCAGCAATGAAATCTGCCGAAAGGCCGGCAAGATCCTCTTCATTGTCTATCGTAAGAGTCCAGCTGCCGGTTTCGTTCAGAAGGTTCTGGGAGAATTTCAGCTGGAGCGAGGCAATCTTTTCATCGACATCCTTCAGCTGCTCTTTCTTTTCAGCATCGAGGCAGGCGCCGCGGCGGACAAAACTTTTGTAAGTTTCTTCAAGAAGCCTCATCTGGTCGGGCTCGAGACCGAGGGAATCTTTCTTGTCATACACAGCCTTGATCCTGCCGAACAGCTTTTCGTTCAGCTCTATCTCGCTGAAGTGGCGGCTCACCAGAGGAGACATCTCTTCTGAAATCTTCCTGATCTCGTCTGTGGATGCTATCGACTCTTCATTCTCAAATGCCAGCAGAATCCTGTTGAGAAGCAGTCCGGAGCGGTCATACGCCTCCATCGTATTCTCGATATCAGCCTCTGCCCTGTTCGACACAATTTTTTCAATCTCTGCGTTGTGAATCTCTATTGCCTTCTGCACAGCGGGCATGTAGTGTTCAGGAGTGATTCTATCGAAGGGAGGCACTCCTGCATAATCCTTCCACTCCTTCAGGAGAGGATTGTCGGTACAGCTTATTGTCATCAATGCCATAAGTGCTATTACAAATATCTTTTTCATATCCATGATTTTGTCAAATAAAAAAGGGGCTCCATCAAGCAATACCAGCTCACGGCTCCCCCTTTGTCTGCTTTTTACAGAAAAGTCGAATTGGAATACTATCCCAGATAGCTCTGCAGCAGCTTGCTTCTTGCACTGTTGCGCAGCTTGCGGATCGCTTTTTCCTTGATCTGGCGAACTCTTTCGCGTGTCAGATTGAACTTCTCTCCAATCTCCTCAAGAGTCATCTCCTGAGAACCGATACCGAAGAAACTCTTCACGATCTCACGTTCACGCTCTGTGAGTGTGCTCAAGGCACGCTCGATCTCTGTGTTGAGTGATTCGTTGACGAGTCCTGAATCGGCGTTGGGGGAATCATTGTTCTGAAGTACATCGAGAAGGCTGTTGTCTTCACCTTCCACGAATGGAGCGTCTACAGAGACGTGACGGCCCGATACCCTCAGTGTGTCATTGATCTTCTCACGCGGTATGTCAAGAATGTCGGCCAGCTCATCAGATGAAGGCATACGCTCATGTTCCTGCTCGAACTTGCTCAGAGCCTTGTTGATTTTGTTCAGCGATCCCACCTGGTTAAGAGGAAGGCGCACGATTCTTGACTGTTCAGCCAAAGCCTGCAAAATGGACTGGCGGATCCACCACACAGCATATGAAATGAATTTGAATCCCCTGGTCTCATCAAATTTCTCTGCCGCCTTTATAAGGCCCAGATTACCTTCATTGATGAGGTCGGGCAAACTCAAACCCTGGTTCTGATACTGCTTGGCTACAGAAACTACAAATCGAAGATTGGCGCGGGTCAGTTTCTTGAGGGCCTCCTGGTCCCCTTTTTTGATACGCTGGGCCAATTCAACTTCTTCTTCGACTGAAATTAGTTCTTCCCTGCCGATTTCCTGCAAATACTTGTCGAGAGATGCACTCTCTCGATTAGTGATTGATTTTGTAATCTTTAACTGTCTCATCTACAATATTTAAAGCCGGGCGGAAACTGATTTCCGCCCAACCGGATTTATCCCATTTTAAAAATAAGTACAGACGTGCAAAGATGTTCCAAAAAATCAAATAAACCAAATTATTTTGGAAAATATGTTTTAAAGATTGACTATCAGCTCTTTCTGTTCGCCGTCACGGTCTACTGTAAGCACTATCCTCTCGCCGGGACGGTACTTGTTTATCTGAACCTGGATCTCGGTGGCAGTCCTGACAGGCTGGAAGTTGATCTGACGTACGATGTCACCTGGCCTCACACCCGCAGCCTCCGCAGCACTGGCCTCCTTTACTTCTGCCACCATATGCCGTCGGACGGTTCTTTCATGGATATTCCCAGCACAGCCCTCTGGACCTGGCCGTACTCTATGAAGTCTTCTGTGATCTTACGAACGATATTGACCGGCACTGCAAATGAATAACCGGTGTATGAGCCTGTCTTGGAAATGATTGATGTATTGATTCCAACCAGCTCGCCGTCCATGTTCACAAGTGCGCCGCCGCTGTTGCCGGGATTCACGGCAGCATCGGTCTGGATGAATGACTCAACACGGTACTGCCCGTCGTAGTTGGGGAATGAGCGCCCCTTCGCACTCACGATTCCGGCGGTGATTGTGGAGCGGAGGTCATAGGGGCTTCCGATGGCAAGGACCCATTCGCCAAGCCTGAGGCTGTCGGAATCGCCCATGGGCAGTGGAATACAGCCATCTTTTTCTATCTTGAGGAGGGCGATGTCTGTTGCCGGGTCGGTGCCGATAAGTTTTGCCGGCCAGACAGTGTTGTCATACAGGGTGACTTCGTAGTCGTCACCGCCAGAAACAACATGGTTGTTGGTGACGATGTAGCCGTCTTCAGATATGATGACGCCGGAGCCGATTCCAACCTGGTCCCTGGGAGTCTCTACAAATCCGAAGAGAAGGTCGAGAAGAGACGAATGGCTCTGATACGGCGACTTTGTAACCACCTTGACATACACCACCGAATTCACTGCCATTTCGGCAGCGTCACAGAAAGAGTCGGCCTCTGTGACCTGGCGTGTGCGGGCCTCGATCTGCTTTCTGGCCTGTGCCTCGCGGATTTTTTCAATTTCATCCTGATTTTCAGCCTCATGGCTATTTTCAAGCAGGCCGGCCCTGTCTGCCGCAAGATATCCGACAAGTGCCGTCAGGGCTATGCCCCAAATCCATTTCAATGCTTTTTTCATGTCAATAATTTGTTAAAATTGTGAAGGGATTTATTTGTCAAATTATATGCCATTCATTATATTTGTGCAATTTAAGCCGTAAAGGTTGATTACAGAAATAAATAATTATCACAACATATGAAATTCATAGCATCAAGCACCCAGCTTTTGACCGGACTCAACTCTGTATCAAAAGTTATCGCAAGCAAGTCTGCTCTGCAGATTCTTGACAATTACCTCCTGGTACTGCAGGGCAACACCCTCTCAGTGACAGCATCAAACGGTGAGACCACCCTCAAGACAGACATCAACATCGAGAAAGTCTTCGAAGACGGCCAGATTGCAGTTCCCGCAAGGCTGTTCACCGAATCTCTCCGTTCACTGCCCGACCAGCCGCTCACATTTGCTACAGACAGCAGCTCGGCCCTCATCATAACATGGGCATCAGGTGCATCGAAGATTCCTTATCTGCCTGCAGAGGACTACCCTTCACTCCCCGCAATCGGTGAAGATTTCAACACCCTCTCCATCAGTGCAGACGCACTGCTCAACGGTGTGAGCGACACAATATACGCAACTGCAGAGGAAGAGCTCCGTCCAGTAATGAACGGTATCTACTTCGACATCACCCCCGATGCTCTCGCAATGGTTGCTTCCGACGCACACAAGCTCATCTGCTATACATTCAAAGATATCAAGAGCGCTGCAAACGCATCGTTCATCCTTCATAAGAAACCTGCAGCAATCCTCAAGTCTATCCTCGCAAAGGTTGAAGACGAAGTGGTTGTCAAGTTCGACAAGCGCAACGCCTTCTTCTCATTCGGAGAAACACTTCTAGTATGCCGCCTCATAGACGGCAACTACCCCGCATACCGGTCGGTAATCCCCAAGAACAACCCCAACAAGATGACAATCAGCCGCACAGAGCTTCTCGGTGCAGTCCGCCGCATGGCCGTTTATTCAAACCAGGCCACCAGCGTCATCATGCTCAAGGTTGCTGACGGCGAGCTTATGATCTCTGCAGAAGACACCGGCAACGCTACATCGGCTTACGAGCGTCTCAACTGCGAATACGAAGGTGTTCCCGTAGAAATCGGGTTCAAGGCTCCGTTCCTTGCCGACATCCTCAACAACTTCTGCTTCGACAACATCTCGATGCTGCTGGCAGACAGCTGCCGCCCCGGCCTGATCGTTTCTGCCGACGGCAACAACGGATCTGAAGACCTGTGCGCAGTACTTATGCCTATCATGGTATAATTCAATCAGCCGGAACATTATGAAACTCAACATAAAGACCCCCCTGCTCTTCTTCGACATAGAGAGCACGGGGTTAAATGTTTCCAAAGACCGCATCGTGGAGATATCCATGGTGAAGGTGATGCCTAACGGCGACCGCGAGATAAAGACCCGCCGCATCAACCCCACAATTCCCATTTCGCCCGAGGCTACTGCAGTTCACGGCATCACCGACGATGACGTGAAGGACGAGCCCACATTCGCCCAGGTGGCCAAATCGATGGCAGCATGGATGGAGGGGTGCGACATCGCCGGATACAATTCCACCAAGTTCGACATCCCGATGCTCACCGAAGAGTTCCTGCGCTGCGGCATAAACCTTGACCTGCGCAAGCGCAAGCTCATTGATGTCCAGGTGATCTTCTACAGGAACGAGCCGCGCACGCTCACCGCAGCCTACAAGTTCTATTGCGGCAAGAACCTGGAAGACGCACACTCCGCTGCAGCAGACACGATGGCGACCCTGGAAGCGCTGGAATCACAGCTCGACCGATATCCCGAGCTTCAGAATGACGTCAGCTTCCTTGCCGACTATACAGCCCGCGAAAAGATGCTCGACTACGCCGGACGCTTTGTCCTTAACGACAAGGACGTGCCTGTATTCAATTTCGGCAAGCACAAGGGAAAGCCCATCATCGAAGTGCTCCGCACAGAGCCCAGCTACTACTCGTGGATGATGGAGGGTGACTTCACTCTCGACACCAAGCAGATACTCACAAAACTGTATCTCGAAAGCCGCCAGCAGTAATGAATATCGCTGTATACACCGGCAAGACATTCTATTTCCGTCCCGACTCCTCACTCAACCATGAGGTAATAGACTATTATGTCCCCGACGGAGTTGAAAAGCT
>JAGHVP010000252.1 GCA_018064305.1 Candidatus Equibacterium intestinale
TCACAGTACGGTGCAGGGAAGTGCCGTCGTTGCGGTAATCACCAGCCAGCAGGTAGTCGTACGGCCGCCACTGCATCTCTTCAAAGGCGCGGTTGCAGTCACGCACAATCATGCAGCGGCGTCCCCATGCAAGGTGCGACGCTATCACAGCAGCGGTCTCCACATCCTTCAGAGACGCCTTCCCTTCGGCATATAGGGCTGCAAAATGCTTCGGGAATATTATCGGATCCTCCTGGAAATACTGAGGATCATTGTATTTTTCTGCAAGTTCCTGCAGAAGAGAAGCGTTCTTGTTCATTTCACAAAACTTTCAGGAGATACTTACATCAGAAAATGCCAGTGAGGGAATCCGTTTTGCGCTCAGCCTGCGCGAATCATCGGCAGCCAGCACCTGTCTCCCCCATATTTCAAGGAAATTGCCGGTGATATTCATTCCGTCCACAGGCCGCACCACTCTGCCGTTTTCAAACAGGAAACCGCTTATTCCATACGAGAAATCTCCGGTAGTGGTGTTATGGTTGCCGCCGAGGAAAGATGTTATCAGCAGGCCGCGGCCCACCTTTGCAATCAGTCCGTCACGGCTTCCCTGCCCTTTGATTTCAATGACAGAGGGGCTTCCACCCGTAGCTGTCATTCCCATCTTCCTGGCAAAGTATGAACTTAGGAAATACTTCCTCACAAAGCCATCCTCTATTACTGGGCCGGGACGCGTTGCAAGTCCGTCCGAATCGAAATAAGCGGCGCCTACAGCCCCTGCAAGGTGCGGATTCTCAAAGATATCTATGCCTGAGGCGAATACTTTCCTGCCCAGGCTGTCAGGGAGGAACGAGTTCTTGTACCAGAGGGCCGAGCCGGCAAGGGAGTTAAGCAGAGGTGTCACAAACTTATAAGCCACGTCTGTATCCAGAACAACATCATACAGTCCGGCATCGACACTTGATGCCCCCATCTTTTCAACGGCATTGCGCAGGGAGGTTGCACCGCATGATGCACAGTCGAGCGGCCTTCTGCCGGTTGAGAGGTCGTACCAGAACCCTTCAGGCCTGCATCCGTCGCTGTCCTGCACAGAGCATTGGGCACTTATAGTGATCATGCTGGAATCCTCCGTCCCATAGAAACCGCGGGTATCAGCCAGATACGAGTGTGTCACACTCCTTCCCGCCTCTGTTTCAGACGACAGAAGGCTACCGCATTTTTCTCCTGCCACACCTTCACTGCAGGCCAGTGCCATCGCCTTCAGCCTTTCAGCCGTAAAACACTCGGCCTCGGATTCGTACTGTCCAAGATCCGGATCATCTTCACCAGCCTTGTAATACAGGCAGGGGTCAGGCATAACGTTGCAGTCATCCTGCTCCATCAGAGCCGTCATTCCGCAGGCATGCGAGACAAACCCGTGCAGCTGCTCCCTTTCAAACTGATTGGTTGAGAAAACGCCCATCCTTCCTTCTTTGAACAACTTGAGTACCAACACCTTCCCTTCGCTTGTCTCTACCTTGTCCACCTTTCCGTCAAGTACGGTCACGGCATCCTCGAAGCCACAGTCTATCCTTGCCCTTGCATCGGTTGCACCGCAGCCCACCGCCATATCCAGTATATCTTGAAGCAATTCTTTCATAGTATCAGCAAACTTAGCAATTATTTTGTATTTTTGCGATTTACAAAATTACGAATAATAATTTCACTTCAACTTATATGGAAATCAACGACAACAAAGTAGTCCACCTTGTATATCAGCTCGAGGTCGACGGACAGATTGCAGACAGCTGCACCGCAGAAAAACCCCTTGAATTCATCTTCGGTCTCGGATATCTCCTTCCCAAGTTCGAGGAGAACATCGCAGGCAAGACAGTCGGCGACAAGTTCGACTTCCGCCTCACAGCAGCTGAAGGTTACGGTGAAATCGACCCCAACGCCATCATAGACCTTCCCAAGAACATCTTCGAGATCGACGGCAAGCTTGCAGAGGACATCCTCTTCGAAGGCAACGTCATCCCCATGATGAACAGCATGGGCGGCGTGATGCCCGGCAAGGTTGTGAAAGTCAACCCCGACACAGTCACAATGGACTTCAACCCCCAGATGGCAGGTAAAGACCTCCATTTCACAGGCGAAATCCTGCTGGTACGCGAAGCCACAGACAAAGAGCTTACAGAAGGCCTCCACGGCGAGCGCAAGGGCTGCGGTGGTAACTGCTCTTCATGCGGTGGAAACTGCGGTGAGGAAGGTTGCGACAAAGAGAGCTGCGACTGCAAATAATATCACCCTTTAACTGCAGACCATGCCATCCATCTCAGTCAGAGGCGACCAGATGCCTTCATCTCCGATCAGGAAACTCGCTCCTCTTGCAGATGCTGCAAAGGCGCGCGGCACCCATGTGTACCACCTGAACATCGGACAGCCGGACCTGCCCACACCCGAGGTGGCGCTGGATGCCATCCGGAAAATAGACCGCAAGATTCTGGAATACAGCCCCAGCCAGGGCTACCGCAGCTACCGCGAGAAACTGGTGGGCTATTATAAATCGTTCAATATCAACGTCACTGCCGATGACATCATCATCACCACCGGCGGAAGCGAGGCTGTGCTGTTTGCATTCCTCTCATGCCTGAATCCCGGTGACGAAATCATCGTGCCAGAGCCGGCCTATGCCAACTACATGGCATTCGCCATCTCTGCAGGTGCAGTCATCCGCACTGTCACCACAACCATTGAAGAAGGTTTCTGCCTTCCAAAGGTAGACAAGTTCGAGGAGCTGATCAACGAACGCACCAAAGCCATCCTGATCTGCAATCCCAACAACCCTACTGGATACCTCTACACCCGCAAGGAGATGAACCAGATCCGCGACCTTGTGAAGAAATACGACCTGTATCTCTTCAGCGACGAGGTGTACCGCGAATTCGTGTATGCAGGCACCCCCTACATCAGTGCGTTCCACCTGGAGGGCATAGAGCAGAATGTGGTGCTTATCGATTCTGTATCAAAGAGATACTCTGAATGCGGAATCCGCGTGGGTGCGCTCATCACAAAGAACGAGAAGCTGCGCAAGACAGTGATGAAGTTCTGCCAGGCAAGGCTCAGCCCGCCCCTCGTAGGGCAGATTGCGGCAGAAGCGTCGCTTGACGCACCGGTGGAATATTCACGCGACGTATATGAAGAGTACCTTGAAAGGCGAAAATGTCTGATAGACGGCCTTAACAAGATACCCGGGGTTTACTCCCCCATCCCTATGGGTGCTTTCTACACAGTTGCAAAGCTTCCTGTAGATGACAGTGACAAGTTCTGCGCATGGTGCCTGGAGCACTTCTCTTACGAAGGAGCCACTGTGATGATGGCCCCAGCAAGCGGATTCTACACCAGCGAGAACATCGGACGCAACGAGGTGCGTGTGGCGTATGTACTTAAGATCGAAGATTTGAAAAAGGCTCTTGTAGTCCTGGAGAAGGCTCTTGAAGCATATCCGGGAAGAACAATATAGTCATATTAAGAAAATGCTTGACGGCAAGACAATAATCCTTGGAATCGAATCATCCTGCGACGATACATCGGCGGCAGTGCTTTCAGACGGCTGGCTGCTCTCGAACGTGATGGCTTCGCAGGAAGTCCACCGCAAATACGGCGGAGTAATTCCCGAACTGGCATCCCGCGCCCACCAGCAGAACATCCTGCCGGTGGTGTCACAGGCCATAGATCAGGCGGGCATAACACTTGACGATGTGGATGCAATTGCATTCACCCGCGGCCCGGGGCTTCTCGGTTCGCTGCTGGTGGGCACATCGTTCGCAAAAGGGCTGTCACTTTCCATCAACAAGCCGCTTGTGGAGGTAAACCACCTCCAGGGTCACATACTCTCACATTTCATCAAGGTTGAAGGACGCGACAACCGCGCCCCTCAATTCCCTTTCCTCGCCCTTCTGGTATCAGGCGGGCACACCCAGATCGTAAGAGTTGATGACTATCTCAAGTTCGAGATTCTCGGAAGCACGATAGACGATGCCGTAGGAGAAGCCTTCGACAAATGCGCCAAGATGCTCGACCTCGGATATCCCGGCGGTCCCGTGATAGACCGTCTTGCAAAAGAGGGTGACAGCAGCCGATTCAGATTCGCAAAGCCCAACATCCCGGGGCTCGACTACAGTTTCAGCGGCATCAAGACCTCGCTGCTCTATTTCCTGAGAGATTCGCTCAAGGAAGACCCGGAATTCATTGAAAAGAACAAGGCAGACCTCTGCGCAAGTTTCCAGAAAGACCTCATCGACATACTGATGAAGAAGCTGGTACGCGCCACAAAGGAAACCGGCATCAGAGAGATTGTGGCAGGCGGCGGTGTAAGCGCCAATTCTGGCCTTCGCAACGCCATCACGGCCGAAGGCCAGAAACGCGGATGGCAGACATATCTGCCCGAGTTGCGCTTCACCACAGACAATGCAGCCATGATTGCTATTGTGGGCTGGTACAAATTCCAGCAGGGTCTCACCTGCCCGCTGGATGCGGCACCTATCTCACGCGCTGCGGAATACACCCTGTAACATCAATATATGAAGATATTCGAGGCGGCATACCCACTACTGCACACGCCAACCGCAGACGAGCTCAGGGCTGCGTCGGCAAAAGCGTGCGGAGTACACCCCTCGAAAATCATAAAGACCGATATCCTGCGCCGTTCCCTGGACGCCAGAGGACAGCTTCTCTACCGGTATCAGATCCAGGCCTTTGTAGAGGGAGATGCCCCGGCAAAGGAATATATCTTTGATTATAAGAATGTATCGGCTGCGCGCCCTGTGATAATCATAGGAGGCGGCCCGGCCGGCATGTTCGCAGCCCTCAAACTGCTGGAGCACGGGCTGAAACCTGTGATCCTGGAGCGCGGACGCGACGTCCACAGCCGTAAGAAAGACATTGCGGCAATCACCCGGAAGGCTCTTGTAAATCCCGACTCGAACTACTGCTACGGCGAAGGCGGTGCCGGCACATTCTCAGACGGCAAGCTTTACACCCGCTCCAGCAAGCGCGGCGACGTGCGCGAGGTGCTGCACCAGTTTGTGAATTTCGGAGCCCAGGAAGCCGTCCTTACCGATGCTCACCCCCATATCGGCAGCGATGTGCTTATGCACGTGGTTGAGAACATACGCAACTGTATCACCGGCCACGGCGGGGAGTATCATTTCGGATGCCGTGTTACAGACATCAAACCTGCCGGAGGAAAAGAGCGCTGGGAAGTGGTGTGCGACGGCGGACTTGTATTCAAGGCACACGACGTAATTCTTGCAACAGGGCACTCGGCACGCGACATATACAAACTTTTCGACACAAAGGGATGGGCGCTCGAAGCCAAGGACTTCGCCATGGGAGTAAGGGTGGAGCACCCCCAGAGCCTCATAAACCATATCCAATACCACGGAAAGTGGCAGAACGGCATGCCGGCTGCGGAATACAGCCTTGTGCAGCAGGTCGATGGACGCGGTGTCTTTTCGTTCTGCATGTGTCCGGGAGGCATCCTGGTACCTTCGACCACTGAATCCAACGCCGTGGTGCTCAACGGGATGTCGAATTCCGGGCGAAACAGCGCATGGGCCAACTCGGGAATCGTTGCACAGGTAGGTGCCACTGATGTCCCAGGCTATGAAAAGTACGGTGTGTTCGCCCTGTCGGAGTTCCAGCGCGAGGTGGAGGAGAAAGTGTTTGCCTTCAGCAACTCTTTCAAGGCGCCTGCCCAGCGCATGGTGGATTTCTGTTCGAAACGCTGTTCTGCATCGCTCCAGAAGACATCCTACCCTATCGGTGCTGCAAATGCCGACCTGCACGAAGTGCTGCCCGGATTCATTGCCGACAGCCTTGCCACGGCATTCATGCTTTTCGACCGCAAGATGCATGGCTTCTACACAAACGACGCCCTGCTGCTTGCAGTTGAGTCACGCACCTCATCTGCCATACGCATTCCGCGCGACAGCGAGACTCTCTGCCATGCCGCCCTTCCGGGCCTCTATCCATGCGGAGAGGGCGCCGGCTATGCAGGTGGCATAGTATCCAGCGCCCTCGACGGAATTGCTGTAGCTCTGGCCGTTGCAGGCCGGAACT
>JAGHVP010000271.1 GCA_018064305.1 Candidatus Equibacterium intestinale
CATTTTTGCTTATAACTAATTGTTAAACAATATATTACAAAGAACTAACAAATATTTCTTTGGACACTAGTGTTGTTCAGTTATGCTTCACGACTGAAACAACCACAACGACCGGGTCCGAGTTCAGGCGGACACTCAGCCAGCTTCTGATTCTGCCGACAGTCTCTTCATCCAGGCTGGTTGCCGAATCGATCATGGCTGCAATGCAGTCTTCCTCTGAGGAGTTGTCTTTGGATACCTTCGAGCCTCTGGTAAGTGAAAGTGCGACGATGCTGGGATATTGAACCTGGAGTTCGCGGAAAATCTCCTCTGCCGGCAGTATTTTTGACTCGTAACCGTACAACCTCCCCTTGAGAGATGCAATGGTGTCGTTCAGAGCCTGCAGCTGCATGTCAGTATGCTCGTAGATTCCCTTGACGATCTGGGATTCCGACAGCACATCATGCTGACGCGCGGCATCCTCGTGGAAGCGTATCTGAGACCTTCCGATTCCGAATCTTTCGGCAGAGGTGTAGATCTTTTCCTTGTTTTTGAGGTCAAGTCTCTGCCCGGCCATGTACAGCTCGATGACAGGAGGCTTCACGCCGTTGTCGATCTTGTAGTCATAGATGAAACCTTGTCCTATGGAGCGGTTCTCCTCCACGATATTGTGGGCGTGGATCCTGAAATTGCTTTCCCTGATTATGTTTATCGCCGAGATCACGCTGGGCACGATGATCAGTATCAGGACTATGGACGCAGTCGTACGTGTCATCTGGGTGCGTCTGTCCGTGACTGATTCGACCACAGGATATTGCAGGTATTTGACTGTCGCATATGTTGCGAGTGCGATGAAGATGCTGTTGATGACAAACAGGTACATCGCGCCCAGGATATATTGCCAGTTCATGACCGACAGCCCGTAGCCCACGGTGCACAGGGGCGGCATGAGCGCTGTGGCGATTGCAACCCCGGACAGCACGGTCCCTCTCTCCTTTCTGGAGATCTCGAAGATTCCTGCAAAGCCGCCGAACAGGGCTATGAGCACGTCGTAGATTGTCGGGTTGGTTCGTGCAAGGAGCTCTGTGGGCTTTTCAAGGTTCAGCGGGCTCAGGATGAAATACAGGGTCGAGGCAACGATGCTGATGCTCACCATCACTGCAAAATTCTTCAGCGAATCCTTGACGAGCCGGCTGTCCCTGATGCCAAGACCGAACCCGAACCCGAGTATGGGGCCCATCACCGGGGAAATGAGCATCGCTCCGATTATGACCGGAATCGAGTTGACGTTGAGGCCGATGGATGCTATTATTATGGCGCAGGCCAGAATGTACACGTTGGGCCCGCGGAAGTAGATGTTCTTCTTGATTGAATCGCTTGCGCCGGAATAGTTGACCTGGTCCGACATCGTGAGGATTTCCTTTATGCTGTTTTTGAGATTGCTCATGGATGGTGTATGTTATTGATGGTGTTTCATATATATCTGCCGCAGCTTGCCCGTGTCCTACAGGACCAGCCTGCCCTCGCGGACCAGTTTGTCCAGATTCTCCAGAGGGATGGTGAACCGTATTGCTTCTATGATGATGTTGAGCAGGTGCTCGTGGATGTAGTCCTTTCTGATATACAGAGACACCTTCCTTGAGACAACGGGATTGACGATAGGTCTCAGGTTCGGTTGCAGACTGTACAGAATAAGTTTCTTGTGAAGTTCGGGTATTATCGTGAACCCTCCCAGCT
>JAGHVP010000141.1 GCA_018064305.1 Candidatus Equibacterium intestinale
CCTTTATACTTACAGGATTGGGAGCCACAGAGAATGTCTTCCACCCTGCCGATGTAGGATTCACACCAAGGATAAGCTGGCACATCGAGATAAGCGGTCCGCCGCTCCATGCATGGTTGGTAGATCCGCCGCCATATATGCCCGAGCCGACAAGCCACCCCTCGAAGAGAGTCGTATGGTCGGGATGATATACCATCGGGCCGTATTTCTGCTGAACTCTTTCCACAGCATATTCCGGTTCGCCCATCTTGAAAAGGGCATCCATCACATACTTCTCCATATAAGAGCTTGCATACGACTTGTCGTGGAGGATTGCGCTGATTGCAGGATATTTGTCGGGCTCGGCGAATCCGCATACTACAGCCATAGCCTGCACGCGGTCGTCTGTATCACCCTCATAGCCGGGAGCCCTGTATTCGGTGCCTGTCCAGCAGCTCCTGAAGCCGTTGCAAGCCTTTTCCATACGGTCGGTATATGAGGCCGCATCCTCGGGAAGCCCCAGGAGTTCAGCCATATTGCGGGCGCCCTCGAGTGCGAGGTAGTAGAATGAGACTTCGATAAGGTGGCAGTCTATCTCGAAGCCCCAGTCGCCCCAGTCCCATCCTCCCTGGCGGTACTGCGGAAGGCCGTTCTCGTCGAACTGCCAGATATCAAGATATTTCTTCACTGAAGAGTAAGTCTTTTCACAATCTCCCTGCGGCCGGTGTTGAAATAGCAGTTCCAGAAACCGTATTTGCCCACGGCTGCCAGGCTCTGGCTGGGAAGTTCGGTGGTCCAGATACCGGGTTCGGGTGAATAGAGCACGCTGTCGGCACGCTGGAATGCACAGAGCTGGTTGATGCACTTTACGGTGAGGTCGTCTATGTCTCTGTCGAACATATAGAACGACTCTCCGGTAAGGATGCTGGCATCACCCCACCAGAGGGCACGCTCGCGGTCGGGGCAGTCAAAATATGTGTCACGCATGTTCACGTACAATGTGTTCAGACCTTTTTTCCAGAAACGGTTCCAGAAGTCGTTGTCGCTGTTGAACTCGACGGGCTCGGATGCATATCCTGTCTCACGGTAGCAAATCTTCTTCACCTCGACGCCTTCGGGAACAATCAGATGTATCTGCTGGCCACTCATCCATCCGTATGATTCGTAGGTCTGGTCACCAGCCTTTGTCACATACTCGGCGCGGACGGTGGCTTCACCTCCTCCCATGATATGGTCGGTCTGTATCATCACTGTATTGCCGCCCACAGGGTCGTTAACTGTGATGACGGGGGTGAGCTGCATGTTGTATGGCAGGATTCCGATGACCGTGTCACCGCGCACCTGCATCTCTGCCTCTTTCACACCGAAATCCTTCCATTGCGGAATATCTCTGGGAACCAGTTTGTTCCAGGGGCCGTCACCTTCCTTTCCAATTATCTCGGCTGCCACAAAGCCATCTGCCGGGGCTGTCTGCCAGCCGGGGATGTCGTTGGCGGCAACAAACTTTATGTTCGATTCGGGAAGGCGCCAGTTGGGCTGCAGGCCGTCACAGGTCTGGTAGGCATCCATACGGCGGCACATCCATGTAGAGTCTGAGGAAGCCACCTCACTTTCGAAGAAGAGCGAAGGGATGCCTGTGCTGTGGTGTGAGAAACCGTCCTTGCCGAAATAATAAAGCAGCAGGGCCAGTTTGTTTTCGCCCGGCTGGAGGTACGGGGCAAGGTCCACCTCGTCGCAGTATGTATCATCCGGATTGGGGCCGCGCTTCACACCGCCCTCGAACACCACCATCTCGTCATTGATCCAGAGCCAGTATTTCGAATCCACCGCAATGCGGGCAACAACCTCAGCGGGAACTTTTTCGAGGCTGATGTCTTTTCTGAATGCAATCCACTGGTTTTCACCGTCCTGCGCACCTGGTACCGAAATCCACGAGCCGGGCTGCATCTCAGAGCGTGAAGAGTTGCATGATGCGGCAGACAGAACGGCCGCGAGACATAAAATCAATGATGGAATAAGCTTTTTCATAGTCTGTTGTGATTATTTATGCACAAAAATATTATATTTGTCCTGATTATAAAAGAGAAAAGTGATGAAAGGTATTTGTGAAAGTTTCTCTTTTGTGGGGGAGAGTATTTCTGCAGCGGCAGGCAACATTGCCGCAAGCCGTCTCCGTTCCGGCATAACCGCAGCCATCATAGCGCTTGGCGTGGCGGCGCTCGTAGGGACCCAGACTTCAATCGATTCGCTCGCATCTCTGCTGAGCGGAGCCTTCGGTGGCAAATCAGACAATTCCCTGACAGTCTCTGCACTGCCGGGAAAACGAAAGGCAGTGGTCAACCGTCAGTGCCTCGAACTGTTATGGGACAATCTCGGCACAGGCGGCGGGATGACCGTCTATACCGTTGTCCCTGCATTCGGAGATGTCCGCGGCCCGCTCGGGCAGCTTCCTCCCGGCACTGTCGTGATGGCCTTCGAAGGTGATTATCTGCGCGCAAATGCGCTGAATATCGGTACAGGCCGGCAGTTCAGCCGGCTTGATGAAGACACCGGGGCCAGGGTATGCCTCGTCGGCCAGAGCGTTGCGGATGCACTCGGCGAAGGCAGCCCGGTTGGAAAGTATATCACCATCGCCGGGCAGGGTTTCAAGGTTGCAGGCACAATCAGCGGGCAGCTTTCCTTTCTTGGGGTGATTGCAGAGAACACGGTGTTTGTACCGCTTTCCGCAGCATGGGGCACTCTGGTCGGAAAGGGAAGCAGCTGCAGTGCCGACCTGATGCTGCCACCTGGCACAGATGCAGGTGAAGCCTCGGAACGTGCCGGCTTCCTTCTGCGGAAAATCAGGGGGATTCCGCCTGCCGCCGATGCCGACTTTGAGATTTCGCGCAGCGATGCGATTGAAAAGGAGATCGGAGCCCTGAGCGGCAAACTGTCACTGGTGGCGCTGGCAGTGGGACTGCTCACAATCCTCGGGGCTGCTGTCGGGCTTACCAACATCATGCTTATCGCAACAAAGGAGCGTACCCGTGAGATAGGGCTGCGCCGCGCCATAGGTGCATCCCGTAAAAGCATCACTGTCAACCTCCTTACAGAATCGGCACTGATCTGCATGTACGGATGCGGTTCCGGAATCATCCTGGGGCTTCTGGTGGGCAACATCCTGTCTGCAGTGCTGCACACACCGCTGCAGATCCCATGGGACTGGATATGTGCGTCATGCCTGATATGCGCCGCCGTATGCACCGCAGCAGGCTGGATTCCAGCACGGCGCGCAGCCAGGATGGACCCGGTGGAAGCGCTGCGCTGCGAGTAAGCACCGGTCCTGACTATTTATAAAGGTCGGTGGGCTTCAGCTTCCAGGAGTTACCGCCGGCATCGAACTGCGCTGCGTTCATGTCAATCTGCCACTGCCTGCCCTGGTTGACATATTTTTCAATGAACCACATGGTTTCGTCAAACAGTTCGTTGTTATATGCCGCCACCTCGTGGGAATGGTCTTCAAACCGTGCGATCATATACGGATATCCGAATTTCTCGAACCTTTTCACAAGTGCATTCGAGCCGAAGAACCCAGTGTTGAAAATCTGTATCTTATTGTATTCCACCAATTTGTCTGCTGTGCCGTGGAGGAACATAGTGGGAGCAGGTGCATGTACCCTGTAGTTGCAGCGGCCTTCACGCGAGAACACGGCACCCGCATATGAGATCACTCCGGCAAAGCGGAAATCCTCCGGCATGCCGGCAGACAGAACTGTACGGTTGCACAGCTCGTAGTCGGTCTGAAGCACAGTGATTGCACCGGCGCTGCTGCCGGAAAGCAATATCCTGGACGTGTCTATCTTCAAGACCTCAGCATTTGCAAGCACATATTCCGCAGCAGAGAACAAGTCTTCCGACGCCATCTTCACTGCGTGCTCCAGCGGTTTCACCATCTGTACCGGATTCTTGAACCTTATCCCCTTGAGTCCTAGACGGTAGTCCACTGCCAGAGTCACATAGCCCGCATCGGCGAACCTGCGGCACAGTTCGCGGCTGAACTTGCTGCGCAGGTTATTCTGAGAGAAACCGCCGCCATACAGATATATCATGCACGGGTATGTTTCAGCCTGTACATCAGGCATGAAGACATCCATCACGAGGGAACAGGTGTCTTTTTCTGCATATACAACAGAATAATCACATGAAGGTTTCTGGGCACAGAGGCAGAGAGATGCCGCCAGAGCCAGGATCAGAGAGATTGCACAACGTTTCATACAGTTCGATTTTTAATGCAATTTATCCAAATTAAAAACATTGCCAAAATTTTTGTTTGTCACTAATATGAGTTATTTTTGTGAATTACTTATTTATTCACTTAAACTGAAGTATGATGAAACTTGATGTTGTATTAGGATTACAGTGGGGAGACGAAGGAAAAGGTAAAATCGTTGATGTCCTGGCAGAGACATATCCTGTTATCGCCCGTTTCCAAGGCGGACCGAACGCAGGTCATTCCATTCATTTCGAAGGAAAGAAATTCGTGCTCAGAAGCGTGCCGAGCGGTTCGTTCAGAAAAGGCACCATCAACATCATCGGAAGCGGTGTGGTACTTGACCCCATCACATTCCGCGAAGAGTGCGAAAACATCAAGGCAGCCGGCATTCCTCTCGAGGAAAGGCTGTACATCTCTAAGAAGACTCACCTCATCCTCCCTACCCACCGCATCATAGATGCAGCACAGGAGGCTTCGAAAGGCAAGTCAAAGATCGGTTCCACCCTCAAGGGAATCGGTCCGACATATACAGACAAGGTAAGCCGCGTGGGTCTGCGCGTGGGTGACATCCTCGCCCCCAATTTCCATGAAAGGTTCGAGGCGCTGAAGGCAAAGCATATCGAGTACCTCAAAGGTTTCGACTTCGAGTACAATGCCGAAGAGCACGAGCAGGAATGGCTCGAGGCTGCAGAATACCTCAAGAACTTCAAGATCATTGACGGTGAATATTTCGCCAACGAATGCCTTGACACAAACAAGAACATCCTTGCCGAAGGCGCTCAGGGCAGCATGCTCGACATTGACTTCGGTTCATATCCTTTCGTAACCTCGTCCAACACCATCTGCCCCGGTGCATGCGTGGGCCTTGGTGTGGCTCCCGGCCGTATCGGACGCGTATACGGAATTTTCAAGGCATACTGCACCAGAGTCGGCAGCGGCCCCTTCCCCACCGAACTTTTCGATGAGACCGGAGAGGAGCTGCGCAACAAAGGCTTCGAGTATGGCGCCGTAACCGGCCGCCCGCGCCGCTGCGGATGGCTCGACCTTGTCGCCCTCAAGTATGCCATAATGCTTAATGGTGTCACAGACCTCATCATGATGAAGGCCGATGTAATGGACACGTTCGACACCATAAAGGTTGCTACCGGATACATGGTGAACGGTGAGCCCACAAACAAGTTCCCGTTCGACACCCAGAGTGAGATCGTGCCCGTGTACAAAGAGTTCAAGGGATGGAAGAAGCCTCTCTGCGACACAAAGAGCGAGAGCGAGTTCCCTTACGAATTCCGTGTATTCATCAAGTTCATAGAAGAAGAGCTCAAGGTTCCCGTAAAGATTATTTCTGTAGGTCCGGACCGCGAGCAGACTATCATTCGCGAAGACTAGTTACTCATTGTGTACCAGCTGCTTGACGGAATAAACTCCCCATACGACATCAAATCCCTTTCCGAAGCGGAACTTGTGGATCTGTGTCAGGAAATCAGGGACTATATCATAGAATGCTGCTCCCACAACCCGGGGCATCTCGGGTCAAGCCTGGGAGCCGTCGAGATTGCTGTTGCCGTACACAGGGTATTTGACGCCCCGAAAGACAAGATAGTGTGGGATGTCGGGCACCAGGCATACGCACACAAGATCCTTACGGGCAGGCGTGAAGATTTCCTACATAACCGCGAGAGGGGCAGCCTGAGCGGATTTCCGAAACGCAGCGAAAGCGAATACGACGCCTTCGGTGCCGGACATGCCTCAACATCCATCTCCGCAGCCCTCGGTATGGCGGTTGCCGACAGGATGCAGGGCTGCAGCGCCCACCACATAGCAATCATCGGTGACGGTGCCATGACAGGCGGCCTTGCCTTCGAGGGACTCAACAATGCAGGCAGTATCGATAACGACATGCTGGTGATTCTGAATGACAACCGCATATCCATCGACATGGCTACCGGAGCCCTTCACAAACACCTCATCAAAGTCACCACCAGCCACGGATACAACCGTTTCAAGAAAAATGTCTGGGAGCTGCTGGGTGAGGGCCGTTTCAGGGATTTCACATCAGCCCTGGTGAGCACAGTCAAGAAGTTCATCCTCCACGACAGCAGCGACGTTTCGATGTTCGATGCGCTGGGATTCAGGTATTTCGGCCCGATAGACGGCAACAACCTCCACGAAATGATATCCACTCTCGACAGGTTGAAGGCGATTCCAGGTCCGAAGCTCCTTCATGTGGTCACAACGAAGGGAAAAGGTTACAAACCTGCTGAAGACAACCCAAGCGTATGGCACGCCCCCGGATCGTTCGATCCTGAGACAGGCCGGCTGCTGAAGTCAAGCCAGGGGGCCGACCGGTATCAGGTGGTTTTCGGTGAGACAGTCACCGAACTTGCACGCCGCGACAACCGGATCGTGAGCGTGACGCCCGCCATGCTGCGTGGAAGCAGCCTGAACATAATGCAGAAAGAGATGCCGGAAAGAGTGTTCGACGTAGGCATCGCCGAAGGTCATGCCGTAACATTCTCGGCCGGATTGGCCGCTTCCGGAATGCTGCCGGTCTGCAACATCTATTCGACATTCATGCAGCGGGCATACGACAATGTCATCCACGATGTGGCGCTGCAGAAACTTAAAGTGATATTCTGCCTCGACCGCGCCGGACTGGTAGGCGAAGACGGAGCCACCCACCAGGGTGTGTTCGACCTGCCTGCCTTCAGGTCGGTGCCCAACCTGGCAATTGCATCACCCTGCAACGAAATCGAACTGAGGAACCTGCTTTACAGTGCAGCTTCCGATGAATATCCCGCCACAATAATCCGCTACCCGAGGGCCTGCGGTGTGGGCATGGATTGGCGCAATGCCGGTTTTGAGAGAATACCTTTGGGCAAGGCCCGACTCCTGCATGAAGGGAGCCGTGTAGCAATCCTTTCAATCGGCCCTGTCGGCAACAGATGTGCAGAAGCGGTTGAGGAGTTCGGAAAGAAAGGCAGGGAAATCCTTCACTATGACATGCGGTTCCTCAAGCCGTTCGACATGGAAGCCATGGAAGATGCCTGCAGGAAGGCGGAAGTGATCGTCACGGTTGAGGACGGCGCAGTCAAGGGCGGTCTGTTCGGGGAAGTGTGTGAATATGTCGCTTCGCATGCGTATAATATAAAGGTGGTACCCTTCGGAGTGCCCGATAAATTCATCGAGCAGGGCTCCCTGACGCAGCAATATGCCGACTGCGGAATGGACTTGAAGAATATCGTTGAAAAAGTTGCGGATTTTTTTGACAATTAAAAAAAAACTTATACATTTGCAGTCCCGTAAAGGAAAGTAAACATCAAGCCGATGTAGCTCAGCTGGTAGAGCAGCTGATTTGTAATCAGCAGGTCGGGGGTTCGAATCCGTCCATCGGCTCAAAGATTTGACAAGGTCAAATACTCGGGAAGATACCAGAGTGGCCAAATGGGGCAGACTGTAAATCTGCTGGCGCACGCCTACGGTGGTTCGAATCCATCTCTTCCCACAACAGATAATAGACAAAGCGGGAATGTTTTAATTGGCTATTGAAGCATTACCGCTTTTTTTTGAAAATATGACGCGGAAGTAGCTCAGTTGGTAGAGCATCAGCCTTCCAAGCTGAGGGTCGCGGGTTCGAACCTCGTCTTCCGCTCTTTTTGCTAGTGTAGCTCAGGGGTAGAGCGCTTCCTTGGTAAGGAAGAGGTCGTGAGTTCAAATCTCACCACCAGCTCAACAATTAAAA
Organism: Candidatus Equibacterium intestinale; assembly: GCA_018064305.1. GTDB lineage: Bacteria > Bacteroidota > Bacteroidia > Bacteroidales > UBA932 > Equibacterium > Equibacterium intestinale. The sequence continues at coordinate 7,971 of JAGHVP010000141.1, forward strand.
ACTTGTAAAAATTCAAATTATGGCAAAAGAAACTTTCCAGAGGACCAAACCTCACGTAAACATCGGTACCATCGGTCACGTTGACCACGGTAAAACCACACTTACTGCAGCTATCACCACTGTATTGGCAAAGAAAGGCCTTTCAGAGCTGAA
>JAGHVP010000268.1 GCA_018064305.1 Candidatus Equibacterium intestinale
AGCACCATGTCAGTTCCTTCCTCAAAATGGTCTTTGTAAAAATAGACATCTGCCCCGCCGGCACGCAGCCTCTGTATCAGGAGCCACACCTTGGAGTCATCCTTGTCAATATTCCTTCCGTATACCGCTATCAACATCCTTTTTGAAGTTTTAATGAGTGAACAAGAGTTCAAAAGTAGCATTTTATATGCTTATTCGCCAAAAATATTTACTTTTGCACACTATTATAGAATACAGGACAGAAATGACAAGACTCAGCGTCAACATCAACAAGATCGCCACCCTCAGGAATGCCAGGGGCGGCCTGATGCCTGATGTCGCCCGCGCAGCTGCAGACTGCGAAAGATTCGGTGCCGAAGGCATCACGGTCCATCCAAGACCAGACGAAAGACACATCCGCAGAAGTGATGTGTACCAGATAAAGCCACTCATTACAACAGAGCTGAATATCGAAGGCAATCCACGCCCGGAGTTCATAGACCTGGTGTGTGATGTCCATCCCGCACAGGTAACGCTCGTGCCCGATGCGATTGATGCAATAACCTCGAATTCCGGCTGGGATACGGTAGCAAACCACGATTTCCTCACAAAGGTCTGCGGCATCTTCAGAAGCGAAGGCATCCGGTGCTCGATTTTTGTCAATCCCGACATCGACATGGTGAAAGCTGCCGCTGAAACCGGCTGCGACCGTATCGAACTCTACACCCAGGCATACGCCGAAGGCTACCATTCAGACAGGGACCGCGCCATCGAGCCATATTACAACGCCTGCTGCGAAGCTGTGAAATGCGGGCTTGAAATCAATGCGGGCCACGACCTGAACCTTGACAACCTCAACTTCTTCTACCGGACCATGCCACGTCTGGACGAGGTGTCGATAGGCCACGCCCTTATCTGCGACGCCCTCTATATGGGCCTTGAACGCACCATACAGGCATATTTGCAGGAACTCAAATAAATTGTTATATTTGAAGATTGTTTCGGAAATAAATAATTAACAAACACAATAATGAAAAAAACATCCCTTATCCTAAGCATTCTTGCTTTCGTTGCAGCTGTGGCTGCCCTTGTCATGACCCTCTGCGACGTCAAACTGACTCCCAAGAAAACAGCCGAGTCTTCACTGGAAGACACAAGCAACATCACAGCACAGGCAGGCGACATCGTATATGTGCAGCTTGACTCCCTTATCGCCAACTACGACATGTTCAACGACAAGATGACTGCACTGCAGAGCAAGATGCAGGGCATGCAGGAAGAACTTGCAAAACGCGGCCGCAAGCTTGAAAGCGACGTGAAGAACTTTGAGAACCAGATCAACAAAGGCCTCCTCACCCGCTCTGCAGCAGAAGAGCAGCAGGCGAAACTCCAGCAGCGCCAGCAGAACCTCCAGAACGACGCTGCACAGAAAGACGCCGAGCTCCAGGAAGAGCAGATGGTTCTTAACAACACTGTATACTACGCAGTGAAGGAGTTCATCGAGAGATACAATGCCGAGCATCAGTACTCACTCATCCTCACCACTTCAGGTGCGACCAACACAGTTCTCAACGACAACCCCGGTCTCAACATCACAGCTGACGTTCTCAAAGGGCTCAACGAAGAGTATATCAAAACAAGAAACAACAGCAGAGAAGAGGAGGAGTAGGAAAGGATATGAACGCCGTCAAACAAACTGAATTCAATTTCAAGGGACAGACATCCAAATACGTAGGAAAAGTACGCGACGTATACACTATTGCCGGCAAGTATATGGTGATGGTTGCAACAGACCGCATCTCGGCATTTGACGTAGTGCTTCCCGAAGGCATCCCCTACAAGGGACAGGTTCTCAACCAGATTGCATCATCGTTCCTGGACCTCACCGAAGACATAGTTCCCAACTGGAAGATCGCTTCACCCGACCCCATGGTTACTGTGGGATACCGGTGCGAAGGCCTCCCCATTGAAATGATTGTACGCGGCTACCTTACCGGCAGTTCATGGCGCACATACAAGTCTGGTGCAAGAGAGATCTGCGGCGTGCCCATCCCTGAAGGCATGCGCGAGCACCAGAAGTTCGACTCCCCTATCATCACTCCTACCACAAAGGCTGAAATCGGAGCACACGACGAAGATATCAGCAAAGAGGAGATCATAGCCCGCGGTATCATGTCAAAGCGTGACTATGAGGAGGTCGAGGCTGTCACCATGGCACTGTTCGAGCGCGGGCAGAAGATTGCCGCAGAGCGCGGTCTGATCCTGGTAGACACAAAATACGAGTTCGGACGTCTCAACGGCAAGCTTTACCTGATCGACGAAATCCACACTCCCGATTCATCTAGATATTTCTATGCCGACAGTTACCAGACGCTGTTCGACCAGGGGCTTCCCCAGCGTCAGCTCTCCAAGGAGTTTGTACGCGAGTGGCTCATGGAAAACGGCTTCCAGGGCAAGGAAGGACAGCAGGTTCCCCTGATGGATGCTGAACGCGTGGGTATCATAAGCGACAGATACATCGAACTGTTCGAGAATATCACAGGCAAGAAATTTGTCAAGGAGCCTTACGATAACATCTACGAGCGCATTGAGACCAACGTCAGCAACATGCTCGCAAGGCTCGATTACTAAACCAAACAAGACCGACCGATGAAACGCCTTTATTCCGCGATATTTCTGCTTGTGGCAATATTGATGCTGGCCCCTTCGACAGATGCGGCAGCCCAGTCGGAGTATGTCCCCACACCCGTGGAAATCTCCCGGAATAAGGTCAGGATCGGTGATGAAGTCTTTTACGAGCACATCGTAAAGGAGCGTCAGACACTCTACTCCATCTGCAAGGTATACGGCGTGAGCGAAAGCACCCTCAGGGAATATAATCCGGGTAAGCTTGACAACGGCCTCAAGACCGGCTCGGTGCTTATGATACCTGTGCAGCCGGAGAAACCCTCGGTGAAAAAGGTGGCGAAGCCTGCAGATGACGAGGTGGTGGCATCTGGAGCATCCACTGTCACCCAGACACCTGACACCACCGGATCAGGAGTCAGATATATCAACCATCGTGTGAAATGGTATGATTCGCTGGCTATGATAGCGCTGAAATACAAGATTTCCCAGGAGGATATCATGCGCATCAACAACCTTGACTCCAGGACTCTGGTTGTGAACCAGGTGTTGAGAATCCCTGTTGACAACTACACCGAATCGCTTTCAGAGGACATCGACCAGTCTGTAATATTCGACGTGGCCGACCAGGCATTCGACGAAGACACTCTCATCTCAATCTTCAATGGTGACGGTGACATTGTCGCTGACAACGTCTCTGAAACAGAAGATGAGGAAGAGACTGAAGAAGTCCTTAAAGTACAGCGTGATCATTTCGTTCCTTTCTCAGGTAGTGCAAACATCGCACTGATGCTTCCTATCGCCGCCAGGAGCTCGGCTCCTTCAGTCAACTTCCTGGACTTCTATGCAGGCGTCATGATGGGTCTGAATGAAATCAAGGCAGAAGGCATAAGCGTGAAGATGCATGTGATCGACATGGCCGACTACGACAACTTCGACGCAATGCTGGCCGACAATCCACTCGAGAACTACGATTTCGTGATAGGCAATTTCAATGTCGACAACATCGGAGGTGCTGCAGACTACTGCGACCAGTACCACGTGCCCCTGATCTCTCCCCTTGACCAGAAGATCGAGCAGCAGACATACGACCACCCCTATCTCATCAATGTCCCCGTGTCCGGCGGCACCCAGATCCGCAACACCATACAGTCTATGGATTATTCTGCCGGTCAGGACAATGTTGTGGTGATATATGAAACAGGTGGTGAAAGCGGATCATATTTCACTTCTCTCTGCAGCATGCTTGATTCACTAGACGTTCCGTTCAAGAAACTGAACTACAGCATATCCGGAGGACGCGGAGCCCAGGAATCCATCCAGAACCTGCTCGACCCGTCGAAAGAGAATCATATCTTCATTGCATCGGAAAAAGAGGCGTTCGCATCCGACGCGATGCGCAATGTCTCACTTATAGGCCGCGGCAGCAGATACAGGATAACAGGTCACACCAGCCACAAGGTGCGTAACTTCGATTCT